>CAZEEN010000009.1:0-36277 GCA_964511115.1 uncultured Paludibacter sp.
AGAAGATGCGCCTAAAGTAAACTGATATATCCCATCGTTATAGGTTGAAACGTATAATTTTGAACTTGATTTAATTAAGTGAGTTAAGAAAAATGGCTCACCAGCTGGGGCTGGCTTAGTAGCTGGTATTACGATTCCCGTTCCTACGGGAATAAAGTTCATAACTAAAAGACCTTCGGTAGGGTCAATGTATTCTTCGGTTGAAACATATACATTATTCGCACTCGACATTACATAAAGAGGACCATCATCATCGCCAATTATTCGGCGATTGTGCCAGTATTCGACACCCATAGTGGGTGAAGCATCCCAAGCCAAACCAGAATCGCCTGACCTCCATACTATACCTACGTTGCCATTTTGTCCGCCCCAATAAAGATAATCCTTACCAGAAACCTTGCGTTTGTGCAAAGCCCAAGGATTAAAGAAGCCACCTACTTCTGCATGTTGCCAAGTTAAACCAAAATCTGTCGATTTAATGAGGTATTGCATGTTGAAATCGGCTTTATCCGTTCCATAAATCACATTATCGCCGGCAAAAGTATAAATTCCAGGTATCTTACGGAAAAATTGATAGCCATTAGTGGGGTGATTTTCGTAAGCTACTTGCGTCCATGTATCGCCTCCATCGCCCGAACGCCAAATACCATTGCCCCAAGTAGGAACAAAAATTACGGTTTGATTACCGTTTTGAATCTGTGTAAAGTTGATTAAATTATCGAGGTAGGTGCCAAATACAGCTAATTTTGTAGCATTGAAATTGGTATTTACCCATGCTGTGCCATTGTATTTGTAAAGTTGAAGTGTTTTTTTTGTACCGTCATCTCCAGCGGTTTCTGCTACCAATGCTAATTTTAGAGTAGAAAAACTGAGCATGAAAACGCGTTTGCCTTGCAGTCCGTAAGCTGTCCAATCGGCTCCTGCAGCCGAGGCTGATTCAAAAATTCCATCGCTGGTAGCAGCGTATAATTTATTGTTATCTAGTGCTAACTGATTGACAGCGTTGCTAATAGACCCACCACCGGTTTGGGTGAGGTCCATTTTTTGCCATTGAGCAAAAGTGAATATTGTACTCAACATGATGAACGAAAAGAAGAGTGTAATTTTTTTCATACAATATTTTATTAAGTGTTATTGTCTATGACGTTATTTTACAAGTACATCCCTAATCAGTTTGCTAAATAGATCAGATAATTAAAGAAACATCTTTATTTTCTTAGATTGGATAATGCTTCTACATCTTCGGGTCGAAGTTTACCGTTCGCCATAGGACCTACATTTAGCAGGAAATTAGCATTCATTTTTTTTGCAATATCCAGATATTTTAAAATTACATTTTTACTCATAACCGAAGTATCTCCCTGATGCCAAAACCAGTTGCCCGACGGAAATTGGGCATTTCCTTTTACCGACATAGTTGTTTCGATTTGCATGGGTAAAAATACATCATTTCCCAGCCATGTCCATACTTTTTGGTCGTTCGGATTGTATTCTTTGTATTTTTCACCACTTCGCACATCCACCGGATGCAAGGGAACTCCCGGATAAGCGGTTGTACTGTTGTTCATTACCATACAGTTTGGCTGTAAGCTTTTGATATATTGATATATATAGTCCATTTGCCAACGATAAGCACCTTCGTTGCGCCATGCCTGAATAAATTTAGTATCGCGTTCGGTGGTAGCAGCTGAACTGCTAACTTTTTCGCCCGTATCATCCGTAATTGGTTTTTCCCAGCCCGATTTTTGTTTTTTCCAAAAACCATCGAACCAAAATTCGCAAATTTCTCCGTAATTTGTAAGCAACTCACGGATTTGGTTTTTCATAAAGGTAACATAAGCGGCTTCGTTGGTATCGTGCAATTTGTTATTTCTATCCCAAAGCGAATAATAAAAGCCCACTTTCAGTCCGTATTTACGTGCCGATTTTACCACCTGAGCCAAATAGTCCTTTTTGTAAGGCGATTTTGCAATTGAATAATCGGTGTATTTGGTAGGCCACATACAAAAACCATCGTGGTGTTTGGTAACAATCACAATGTATTTCATGCCTGCTTCTTTGGCTGTTTTGCACCATTGGTCGGTGTCTATTTGTGGAGGTGCGAAACCTTTAATGGCAAGCGTGCCATCGCTCCATTCTTTGTCGTAGTAGGTATTAATACCAAAATGAATAAACATGCCAAATTCCAAATCCATCCATTGCTGCTGAGCTTTAGAGGGAAGTGTTGAATTTTTTTTATCCATGTTTTGGGCATTTAGAGCAAAACTGAATAGAAATAAAAGTGATAGTATTGTGAGTTTTTTCATTTCTTCCACCTTAATTTATTTGCACTTTTTTTGTAAAGAGTTTATTGTTGATTTTAATTTTCAACAAATACAATCCTCGTAATTTTTCGGAAAGCGGCAATTGGATTAATTCTAACTGAGTAGTTTTGGTGTTTGACACCATCAATATAGACTTTCCTGTTAAATCGAGTAATTCAACAAGATAACTTCCCCGATAATTGGAATACAATTCAACATTAATTAAATTTGTAGCTGGATTTGGATACAATTTGAAGATAGCACCTTTGTCTTTTACATTATCTAAAGCACTGTACGAAGCGGGATTGTAAACCGGCAACGACCCTGTGTAGTCAATTTCCAAGGTTTGATTTTTACCATCATTGAGTCGTAGAACACTGTTTTTCAACGAAAAATTTGGTCCATCATAAACGCCCCATTTTGAATTTGTAAAATCCACTGGCACAGCGTTAACTGACCACGAAGCAATGCGTCCGCAGCCTTCGCCAGCAGGCCAGGTAGGCTGAACGAATGGTGGTGATTTTTGTGCTAATTGGGGCGTTGTAGGCCCGTAACCCCAGTCGTAAATAGGTTCGGTAAATGTGCCCGACGAATTGTATTGTATGTTCAACACATCTCCTTTGGCAGAAGTGTACACAATATTATCGGTTGCAATATTTATTTTGTTGAGCGACGAATTGGCAATGATTGCATCCTGAAATGCCACAAATGTTGTGTATTCTTTTTTCGAACCTACCTCCAAAATCAATCCACATAAATTGCCTTGCGATGCCGCATCTTTCAGTGCATAATTATCGGTAGCAGTAGCGTAAGTTGGCGCCATTTGAGCTATGGAACGTATGGCTACATAGTTGCTGTCCATTTCGAAAAACTCAATATTATTGCGCAATAAACGCGTAACAGTAGCATTTTTTTTCCATACAGCCATGTAAGAAAAATTAGCGTTGCTCACATCTGACGACATGTTTACCGGATTTCCCTTGCCTTCGTTTGGAAAACGTTTATTGAAATCGGTGTCCCAAGTCGTTTTCCAATTATTAATAATGGTTTGTATTTGATTATAAACCGTATTGTAATTGGCAGGTACTTTGGTGAGTTGAACGAGCACATTTTTGTGATGTACCAACTGGTCCCACGGCATACGATGACGGGCTTTATTCCATTCTTTGGAGCCATAGCCTACAATCACGTTAGCTGTTTTGGCCGAATTTGTTGGGTCGGGAGTAACTTTTCCTACAAATTTCCAAGCCTGAAATTGCGAGTCGCCACCCGTAAAACCACCATAAGGCAAATAAGCAGCTCCAAGCGTATAAGTATCACCAATGTAAAAAGTTTGTTTCACAGCTCCGGGGTTGTTCATCAAGTATTCGCCTTTGCTATTGTAGTACATCGCATTTTTGGCCAATTGTTTTTTGGCTAATTTTACGGCTGCCTGCGGTGGACGATAGCTCGAAACGGCAGCATAAACAGCTGTTGAAGCCTCTACATTTTGTGAGCCTATTGCCCACGAAATTTTACGTGGACTCTCGCCAAACCAGAGCCACGAAAAATAATCGCTACCAGTTACCACACTTTCGTACCCCCCAGAGTTACGCGATTCGTATCCTCCCACAATGCCTTGTGTGTAATGTAATGCCATTTCGCAGGCATAATAATCGAGTACGGCTTGTGCCATTCTACGCACATCGGGGTCTTTTGCTCCTTCGTATAACGCTAACCAACCTATTAAGCCATAAGGAGTATATGTGCTTGAGTTCCATTCGCCAAGCCCTGAGCCATAAAGGGTTTTCGACCAATCACTTATCCAGCCTTTAGCCATATCCAATTTTTGTTGTGCATCCGGAAAATCGGCAGGAAAACTATCGCGTGCAATTTGTGCATATAAATAAGCAGCAGGGCGAGTCATGGCCAAGTGATTTTCGGTACCTTCGGAAGTGAATAAATTATAACTGTCGTCCCTATCCCATGCAGCAGTGAGGTAGTTTTTTACAGTCGATTTTACCGAAGGCGCTCCCCAGTAGTTCGAAAAAATAAAAGTTTCGCCCGCTAAATTAAAGTGGAAGCGCGCCTGAATGCAAGTAGAATTATTAAAATGTGGCAGATATTGGTTTCCTTTGGGACTTGCTACACCATATTTATGAAAACAAGCCACGGCAATTTGCCAGTTGTACTTGCCATAATCGGAAGGATTGCAATTGTACCAGCCCGAAGCATCAGCTTTGTAATCATCGGCTACATAACTAATTATTTGTTGTGAGCGGGCTTGAAATTCAGATTCGTAAGTTTGGGCGGATAAAACGGAAAGCTGGCTAAAGAACACAAAAGAAATCAACACTTTTTTAAATGGGTACATATAAAATATATTATTAATATTTATTCAACCTATAGACGAACAAACAAACAAAAAACCCTAAGCAATTCACGCCAGAATTAACAATAAAACAATAGTTTTTATAATGGAGTGCATAAAAAAACAGAGAATCATATTGCATACGGCAATATGATTCTCTGTTTTAAAGTTAATATGTTTATTTTTTTTTGTAAAATAAAAATTACAAAAGAGGAAACACAACAACTTATTCTACTCCAAATTTATTAAATTTCAATGGTGTTAGTCATTAAGACTACTTTTTAAGAAACTTGATAGTTGAAACATTGCTTCCATCCAATTTAACACATACAAGGTATATGCCTGACTTCATCGATGCAATATCAACAGTCTTAGTATTCTTCGTATTTTTGACCAATTGTCCACAAATATCATAAATATTAATATCCGTAGGTATTGTATTACTATTAATCAAGATAAACGACTCGGCAGGATTTGGATATATCGAAATATTAGCGAATGTATTTGGGTTAACTGTTCCATTTGAAGCTTCTTTATAGTCAATCCTTCGAATGGGCGAATAATTAAATAACCCTCCTTTATATACCTTTGCCGAAATGAAATTTACATTTTTCATTAACGAAATAGATTGTTGAACAAGCGAATCTGTTGGCATAATGGCTTTATAACGTTTAGTTCCATTATAAAAAACAACTGAATCGGCTATTACACCAAATCCTGTAGCTACGGTTACATCAGAGGTATTTGTTGACACGACTAAATCATTGGCGGGAGTAACAATCACTGATTTGGGTAAAGCTGGAGGAGCAGATGTGCAAGCACCCACGGACATGGATATATTATCGCTTACAGTAACATTACAAGTAGTGGTTATAGCCCCTGTGTTTACTTGACCATAACTAGCACCTGTCATTCTAGTATTATATCGGACATAATTATTAGACCCGCCGAGAGCTCCAGTTACATTAATGGTTCCGACATAATTACTATCTACCACTACATTATTAATTAATTGTGCCACTTTCGTTGCACTAAATAAGTAATATCCGTTAATGCCAGTTACATTATTGTGTTTACAAACAACGTTGAATACTTCTTCCATTGAATAGCAAGAATATGCAGGGTTAGTTGCTTGTGATGATATGGTATTTACCGTATTATTCATCAGTACCAGTCCATTCACACTACTACCACCACTATTGCCTTGATTCATGATGCCTTCGCCATCTATCGATTTATAATTAGTTCCTGGCCAGCCTAAAGGAAAAGCTTCCACATCGTTATCTTCTACTCTCACATCCCAGCCCGAGAAATCGATGCCTCTGTTTTCGTAGGTAGCACTGTAATTGGTATTTTTTGATTTGCCATCTGGCCCTAGGTAAGCAATTTTATTGGCTTTATCTTTGGTTACATTTCCTTTAATTAGCAACCCCAATCCCGACGCAGTAATGGCAATACGTAATTCTTTGTACACCCAGTTGTCAACAATCTCCACACCTTTGGCAAAAAGTCCAGGTTCTTCTTCTGGTTGAGCATACCAAACAAATGGTTTGATAGTGATGGTTTTATCCTCTAACGCTCCCATTATTTTTGCACGATTTACCGAAATGCCATAATGTGCAGCATAGTTGAAGCGTGTTAAAGAGTCGGTAGGTACAGCTATTGCTACTGCTGGGTTAGCAGTATTATTTGCCAAGTACCCAGGCTGATCGTAACTATCATCCTGTCGTTTATACGATAAATCGTTTAACTTACAATTAGCTACAATTACGTTTTCGGCAAAATACAAATCAAAATTAGCGGCAAAGCGCCACGAAAAACGTTGCCATTTGTTTTGATCCACAGTTTTTGGGTCCCCTACTTTCACTACTGTTGGCACTCCTGGGTCTGGAATGGCGGTATTATTGCTTCTCACACCCATAACGATACAGTTACGATTGTGTTCTACTGGTTGGAAATTAGGATCCCTACCACTGCCACTGTTTGATCCCACTTGTACAAAAGAAGGATGAAACTCTATACGTGCTCTATTTACATCGAGGTTTACAATGCCAATATTATTGATTGACTTTGAAAAAGATGTTATGGCTTTGAATCCTTCAGTAATGGGAGTTCCTGTGCCTGTTAAAACTGGGTTGTACTTTGGAAATTCCAATATAGAAACTGGTTGAAATGGATCATTCTTTGCCACATTATTCGCAAAATCGGCTCCACGTAAAACCACTCCACTTTTTAATTTCAACGTGTTTGAAAACTTGTAAACACCAGCAGGAAAGAATACAACGCCTCCACCTGCTAAATTAGCAGCATCTATAGCAGCTTCAACCGAAGCCTGATCGTCCATAGCATCATCGGCCACAGCTCCATAAGTTACTACATTAAAAATTGATGACCAGGCAATACTATCTGTCCAATGTGTACCATTAGTACCATACATTGTTTTGTATGGATTGTTTGTAGGAACAGGAGAAGCAAAGACACTAATTCCAAATCCTAGAAATAAAACAAGTGCATAATAAAAGGGATTAAAGTTCTGTTTTTTCATACTGAATTCTTTTGAGTATTAATAATTGATAGTTGTTATTATTATTATTGTTATGATTGTTGAGACGCATAAAAGGAACAAAATCCCTAAAAATAGCTAAAAATTAGTGAAGCATAATCTGCCTTTGTCCACCTATTCTCACATTTTCATTCTCAAACACCGTATTTGCATTCAAATCCATCGTGAATTGCCTATTGACATTGGCTTGATTAATATAAATTTTCAATATATTTCCTGTTTTTTTTACGATGACCAAACCTGCCTTTCGGAGTTCTAAACTCAATCTATTCCATGGCAGCGACAAGGTACCTTTATGGTAAAATACAGCTTGCATTTGGTTTAACTTTTTATGGCAAACCGCTTGAATTAAAGAATCGTTGCGGAGAATATCAATCTCTTTATTAAATGAGTAGTTCTTAATATCAGTTGCGCTTACTCCAGGCAGCATCGCGTAATAATAGGATACGTTTTTAACGTGACTTCCAATTTTCATCCCCAGCGTGAATACTTTGCTTTGAATAGAATCTCCACGTCCATTGGTATCAATGGTTTTCCACGAACCTGTTTGTAAATTGTTTTGAATTTGGAGGTTCGATTTTAAATCTTGGGTATAATAAGCTACAGAATCATGTATCACCCATGTTTTATTTTTGGTCAGCCGCGTTTCTGGTTTGAGAATAGCCTTATCCACTTTTACTTCCCCCTGCAATAAGCATTGGTTAATGGTTTGAAATAAATCATTTTCTCCGTTGGTGTTGAGCCCCGCCACAAGGCATACGATTTCTTTGTCGAACATAAACCAAGCACGTTTTGCTACTACATTCTGCAAATCATAATCGTACCCAAAACATCCATACATACCATCGCTCACTCCATAAACGAAGGCTGTTTTCCCTTTTGTACCTTTTCCCCAGTCGAAAAGCGGCAAAACCGCTGTGCTCTGTTCAATAATAGTTCCAGGCAGTTTGCGCCAATTCCATACAGGGAAAATATCTTTGTACTCATCGCCCCGTCGGACTATAAAAGTATTCCCTTTGCCCAAATAAAAGCCCTTTTGATTTTCGCCATTACCCGATTCCGAACCCACAGTGCGGTTGGAAGTGCCTTTGACCGAAAAATAATAATTCGGTCGTTGGTGCACCATAAAATCGGAGCAATAGAAATTTCTATTTCCAACCAAAGGGGTTTTGCGCTGTCCTGTAATTAGTTGGTTACGGAATTTTTGATATTCGGGCTCATTTACCGTATCAATTAGTGCCAACATTTTGCATGCTTGTTCCAATGGATAAATGGCAAAATTCTCGCGGGTAATTTCGCGTCCAAAAGCATTATAATCAAAAAAACTATTACGAGTCATCCATTGCTGGCCTTCCAATAAATAATTGGAAAGGATTTGTTCTTTCGCTTTTGGAAATTCCCAAGCAGTACCTTTCGCTAAATAAACATAACTTGCAGCTCTCATAACAAATGCCTTACCGTATCCAAATGAATAAAGCATAGCACCATGCTGGTGAAACGAATTGTCAGCTTGAATTCCTTCCTTGTCGGTGATTTTAATTTCGGCAGCAACTGATGAAAAAACGCGATCTAAGCCCTGATTGTCGTTCGTGAGTAGCGACGAATATAAATGTGCATTTGCCAACCAAAGTAAATTTTGCCCCGTAGCCACACCATGATAATTATAATAATCGGGTTTTACGGAAAGATTGAGTGCTGCAACAATTTTTTGTTTGAGTGTAGGTGATAGTTTATCTTCCAAAAGGAAACTTGCCGGACCCATATATAAAGGAACACCAGCGGCATTCCACCAATAATTTGGGCAAACAGGTTTCGCTATAGTCCAGTATTCCATTGCCGTTAGCACCCTATTTAAAACAATAGTATCGCCATAAAACCTGGATTTATTATCTGTAAGCAAAAGCGAAAGTTTAAAAAGCCGCTTCCAATGCATTGCCGGCATCCAGCGTGCATGTGAACTATCGGTATAATCTATATCCGACCAACTGCCATTTGGTTTAAGCCTCCCCAATAGTTCGTCAATATCATTATCAGTTTCAAAGCCATTAATTGTAAAATCTTCCACTTTAAAATCTTCGGCAAGCACAAAACTTTTTACTTTCTGCTTCAAAAGCAACAAAACTGAATCTGTAGTCTGCGAAAAAGTAGTGCATACAAAAAAGAGGTAACAAAGAACTAAAATTGATTTTCTTATCATATTACTCAGTGATTTTTGAGAAAGGCATTTCTATGCTCATGGATTTTTTCGCTCAACTACTTTTTTCATTGGTTATGACGGTTAAATGGTTTCTTCACCTTAAATCTTTTTAAAATTAGCAACACTCCGAAAAGCACAAAAAACAACTAAAAATGCTGAACTATTTATATTCCATATCTGCTAGTCCCAAAAATGGAACGCAAACTAAAAATTATTTTAAATAAAACTGTATTTCACATTTCACCTTAGGACATTGCACATTATTTTTCGTCATAGAAAGCAGAAACATCAAAAGTAGAAACCATCTTTCTATTTTCCACAGTACTCTTGTCCTAACTTTGGCTTTGCACAATTGAAAACACGTACAACTCAACATTTATGACTTCCAAAAAACGCAATGCATCCCTGCTTTTTGCCGGCGCAATATTAATTTCAGGAACTTCGTCAGCCCAAAAGCCAAACATAGTAATTATCAACTTAGATGATGCGGGATGGGGAGATCCCAGCTGTTATGGTTCTACCATTTCATCTACCCCAAAAATTGATTTTCTGGCTACCAACGGCATCAAATTTAATCATTGCTACGTTGCGTCATCAGTATCTTCACCCTCAAGAGCCGCACTTTTAACCGGCTGCTATCCTGTTAGAGTAGGCATACCCAAAGTATTAGCTCCAACCTACGCAAATAGTCTGGAAGGAATTAACCCCGACGAACAACTAATACCTGAATTGCTTAAACCCTTAGGTTATGCCACAGCCTGCGTTGGAAAATGGCATTTGGGACACGACAAAGTTTTTTTACCACCCAATCATGGATTTGATGAGTTTTTTGGCTTGCCATACTCCAACGATATGTCGCCAGCAAACACCTTTGACCCAGCTACAATATGGCCTAACTTGCCACTTATTGAGCGCTACACTACCTTGGAAGTAAATCCCGACCAGCGAAACCTGACGAAACGATATACTGAGCGCGCGGTAGATTTTATTACCCGAAAAGCCGATTTGAATCAACCATTTTTCCTATACCTCGCACATTCCATGCCTCACACCCCACTTTTTGTGAGTGATGCATTTCAAAATTCATCGACTAATGGATTGTACAGCAAAGTGATGGGCGAAATTGACTGGTCGGTAGGCGAAGTACTCAGAATTCTGCAACAAAAAGGGATTACCGATAACACATTCATTATATTTACATCCGACAATGGACCGTGGACAGTTTTTGGCAATCATTCAGGGTCAACTGGCGATTTTAGCAAAGCCAAAGGCACAGCATTTGAAGGCGGTCACAGAGTGCCATGTATAATGTATTGGCCCAATGTAATTGCGGCCGGCCAAACAAGCAATGAAATTATTACGAACATGGATTTCTTGCCTACCATCTGCAATATTACCGGAGCATCACTCCCTGTGAAGACTATTGATGGAAAAAACATTATCTCTTTAATAAATGGAACTCCCGGAGCCATTTCGCCCACAACTACATTTTATTATTACCTCGATGCAAACTTGCAAGCAGTTCGAACCAACAATCTGAAAATGCATTACAACCATACCTACCGTGAAGTTTTAGTGGTTGGGAATGATGGAGCAAGAGGAACTTATGCAAGTAAAACTCAGCCCGAAGCACTGTTTGATATCATAACAGATCCCAGCGAAAGTAACAATATCAAAACCAGCAATACCACCACTTTTAATACGATGAAAAGTGCTGGTACTGCTTTTGACACTAACCTCAAAGCAAATGCCAGGGCCGCAGGAAATTCAGCCACATTACCTATCCCTTTAGACGAAACACCTATTCATTGGTCGTTGGACAATACGCTTCTAGAGTCTTCAACAAATGGTATAAACCTTACCGGGAGCGGTCATTACGAGTTCTCAACCGATGCCAAATTCGGTTCACATTCGCTCAAACTGGTAGCTGGTCAGCCAGGCGGTTTGATTATTACGCCTGTTGGAGGTAGCAATTATTTTAATAAAATGTTTTCGGCAAAAACAGTTTCGTTATGGATTAAAACGTCCGACACATCTGGAAATAAAGTCATTTACGAAGAAGGAGGAACTTCACATGGAATTACCTTGAAATTTATAAACAACCAACTAACAGTAGGCGTAGTTGAGCCCGATGCAACAAAACTATTCTCAAGTCAATATGTTTTTACAAAGAAAAATGAATGGGTACATCTGGTGATGGTTTTCAACAAAGGAAATATAAAATTGTACGAAAACACGGTGAAAGTATTGGATTTTAATGCCACATTTACAAGTATTGCCGCACACACCAGCGATGCATGTATTGGCACAAAAACAGAAGCCGATGTGTTTGGTTTAGGCGCTATTGCAGGAGGAAATAATGATAATTACACAGGATTGATAGATGAGGTAAAAGTGTATGACAGAGCGTTAATACCGGATGAGGTTGTTGGACTTTACACGCTGAATGCGATTACTGCCGATGAACAGACAAATGCAAATTTATACCCAACAAAACTATATCCAAACCCCACAAAAGGGCTCGTATATTTCAAGCGTGCAAAACAAATTGCGGCTTTTAACCTGCAAGGCATAACACTTAAAGAAAGCTGCAATACAGATAATATGGACTTATCGGCACTTTCGAAAGGCGTATATATGCTACGAATAGATAATGAAAACTACAAAATAATTAAGGAATAAATAAGTAGTTAGAAGCATTTTGGTGGATCGATAAACGTTTTAGTGTCTCGGAATAATCGACTACTATAAGTTTAATTTTAAAATTCGGTGTTTTTTTTGCAAAATCTTTAGTGCAATCTCAATTTTATTTCGTCATAGTTATAATATCATATTATTAACACTTATTAATTATTTACAAATGAAAAAAAACAACTTATTACTAGCAATTTTATTATTGTTTCCATTGATTGGATTTGCCCAATGGGAAACAACGGACATTACAGGTTTTGGAACTCCTCCTCCTAAGGAAGCTTTATCGATGGTTAAAGTGGGTTCTAAATTGGTTGTAGCCATTAGTGGCTCAGGCATTTACACATCAACGGACGCTGGCGAAAACTGGGCTGCTGACAATGGCACCGGCACTGTTAAATTAGCTGGCACTGAAACTGCGGTTCACATGATTACCAATGGCAACAACATTTATTTTACCACAACTAGTGACGTTTGGAAAGCCGATGGCACTGCAAGCCCTTTAGTATGGACAAAAATTGGAACAAAGGGTACTGCTCCAATTCCCAACAGCAATCTTACACAAATGGCATTTATTGGTGCCGATCTCTATTTGGGAACTAATGGAGGTGGAATTGTAAAAAATGCAAATATGGCAGGCACTTGGGCTTTAATTCCGCACCCAAAGGATTCTACAACCACTGCTGATTCAAAAAACGCATTGGCACTTATTAATGACAATGATAAATTGCTTGTTGGCTTTGATAACGACAAAACAGGTGCACGCCTTTACGATCCAGCATTAAGTACTTGGTCGGATGTAAGTACTGGCTTGAAAGTAACAGGAAATATTCAAAATAGCATTGCATTACGTAATGACAACTCGAAATTTTATCAACGTATTCGTTATTTCTACAAAGATGGAACAACCATTTATGCTGCTACAAAACGAGCGTTTAAAGATTTCAATCACAAAGGTATTTACAGCTGTACCAGTGGCACTTACGCTTGGGTTGCAAACAGTACAGGATTAGTAAATCGCGAAGCAACTGCGGTATTATCATTTGCTAAGGTTGGACCTAATATTGTTGCTGCCACAAATTATTCCGGTTTATCTATGAATAACGGAACCGGTTGGAGCGAAAGCATGATGGATGTTGCCAAAAGCAATATCGTTTTACCAGATGGTGCTAATGCCTATATTTGTTCAAACGTAGGTGTTTATAAATACGACGGAACAAATATGGTGTCGAAATCAGTTGGATTACCAAAAAATGCTGCGGTAAATATTAATGATATTAAGTTCAATAATGGTTTGTATTATGCCGCTACAAGTAATGGTGTATTTACATCGACAACAGGTAAAGGAAGCTGGACAAGATTGGCTACCAATGATGTGGCAAAAAATGTTACTTCAATAACCTTCTCTGCTACAAACATTTATGCATCCATCAATCAGGTGGTTCATAAATTGATAGTTGATGTTTGGGAACCAGTGGCTGCCTTGAAGAACTATACTATTTTACCACAAATAACGGCTTATAATGCAGGTGGCACTGACTATATTTTTGCAGGCGGTGCATTTGCAGAAGTTCCGGTTGGAATTTTCCGTTCGGCTGATGGTGGTGCTACCTGGGCTGAAAATTTCACTTTAACAGGAACAGTAGATTTGCCAACTACAAGATCGGCAGGATTTTACAATGGTACGGATGGTAGGTACATGGTTTCGGGTATCTTCAGATACAATGCAGCTACAAATACCTTGATTTGTCCTGCACGTGCTGGTTTTATGTTTTCCAAAGACAATGGTTTAACTTGGTACACCCGCGAGCCTGCCAATGTTGCCAACATTAAGTACTCATTTATGAGAGATTATAAGGGAGCATCGTATGCATTTGTTGGCGGACAAAATGACAACTCATCAGCCCGTGAATGCGTTGGGGGAGTTATTGATGACAATGTAGTAACAAATTTTGCAAGTACAGGGTTTAATAAAAACTCACAAAGCGAAGGCGCCAGCATGAATGAGTATGGTGAAGACTTACTGTTTTTGAACCAAATGAATTCTATTTATAAATCTGAAGACAATGGAGTTGTTTGGACTCCTTTCAATACTGGACTAACATCCGGAGGTATAGGAAGAGGTTCATTTACGTACACATTGAATGGATTAATGTTCTTTAGAGGAAATAATCAAAAAATACAGGTTTACGATTTGGCAACTGCTCCAGTGTGGACAGCAACTTATCCAAAAACAGGAACAATTACTTCGGTAACAACTGATTTATTGGTTAAAAACACCCGTGCAGGTAAAGCATATTATGTGGTTTTACCCGAAGCCGATGCAGCACCAACCGAAGCACAAGTAATAGCAGGAAAAGATGCATCCGATGCAGTAGCCGCAATTAAAGGCAATTTGGTAGTATCCAAAGAGGTGGAAGCAACACTTCCAATTATTGGTTTATCAGCTAACACGTCATATAAGGTTTATTCGGTAGTTCAAAGCGAAGTGATTAAAACTACTGGCTTGCAAGCGGTTAGCTTCTCAACTATTTCGACAGCATTAGACAATCCAAAAATGGTTACTGCTATTTATCCAGTACCTGCAAAAGGCTTACTAAATGTTACCATGGCTATGGATGCAAATGTAAGTATCACTAATTTATTGGGTGCGCAATTAATTGCAACGCAAGGTAAAGCAGGCGAAACATTGAAAATTGATATTAGCAATTTACAATCTGGAGTCTATTTGGTTGAAACAAATAATGGCATTAACAAAAGAATCGAAAAAATTACGATTAAATAAGTAATTTGGAGCGTCTATTTTAAATTTAAAAGGGTGGGAAAATTTTCCCACCCTTTTTGCTTAATTATTCCAATATTCATGTGAAAGAAATTTTTGCCGACTAACCAAAGTATTATCAGTTGAAATTTCAAAAATAAGTAACTGATTTCTTGGATTTGTTGCATTATTTGGCAAAACAAATTGATTTGATTTTTGATTGGGCAGCCTCATTTGTGAAACTAATAGCTGACCACACATGCTGTATATATTCATATTAATACTTTAGCGACTAATTTGTATCAGTTGAGCTTTCTCGTTATTTAATCTCACAACATAAATACCTTGCTTGAATCGCGTCACATCAATCGTTGTTTCATCGTTGAATGCAGATTGATAAATTAATATGCCTTCAATAGAATAAATACGAACGGCATTTGCACCTTGTAAATTTATTTTCAGACAATTAGATGCCGGATTAGGATATATTTTAGCAAGTTGTTCTATATTTTTAAGATTGGTATAAAGGTAAATGCCCGGGTCATCCGGATTGGTTGAAGTTGGGCTGGCAACTACAAATTTGTCAATGCGATGATCTCCATTTTTTACTTTCAACTCCAGTATGTAGTTTCCTTTACGTAAATTCAAATCAGTATTTATCAAAATAGGAATATCAGAACTGGTTTGTGGAGTTGAAATAGAATATGAGCCAACAACTGTGCCCAGCGACTGAATTACCAAATCGGCTGAAACAACATTTCGTGAAGCAGCAAAAATTGTTACCGGGTAAATGCCTGTCACGGGAACATCAACAGGATATTGGTAAGTGAATGTGGTTTTTACATCCACTTCCCTGCCTGCTTCTTTACCACTTCCAGTATTGTTTTGGTACAAAAGACCGATTTTTGGCGTTGGAGGCAGGTAATACTCTGCTTGAATTGTTCCGGGCACTTGAGTTGGTATGTCTTTAATGAGTTCGATAGACGCCAAATTACACCTTGTGGTAGTGGCAGTGTGACGAATAACATTTAGGCCTTCCTGCAAATTTACCCGAATTGGGTAAGCCCCAAATCGATCCCAATTTCCACCCATATCCGGCAGATTTGATAAGCTTTGGATCAGAGAGCCGTTGACTGCAACATCAAACCCGACGGAAGTTACAGGAGCGCGAAGTTTGATCGAAACATTATCGTATAAAATATAGTTACCTGATTCAGAAGCATTAACAGTATATTCAGCCCATGTGTCAGGGTCGTTGAACGACGCTTGATTGCTCATTGGAACCATCCCAAATGCATCGCTGTATTGCAACCCTGACACAAGACAAGGAACTGTAAGTGCGGGCATTATTTGAAAATTGGCACTGACTTCGTTGCTTTTTTGGTCCAATTTAACTCCAATTGCTTTAATTGTTGCCGATTGGGTTAAAATTATTCCGACAGTGTTGTCATATAACAAAGAAGTTGTTTCAGGAGTTGAACCATCGATAGTGTATCGGATTTCTACACCTGCTGCAGCTGATAACTGTACTTTTACTTTGGCATTGTATTTTCCTCCTTTGGTAATAAAGGTTGGAAACGAAATAGGGAATATCGTTGTTGGGTCTTTAATCTCAAACCAATTAAGGCAAGGTGTTCCAGCTTTCATCCCTAAAACTAATGTGGTTTTTCCTGTATTTAGAGGGACAGAAGTTTGAGCACTTTCCCAGGTTCCACGACCTTTGCCCTGAAATGAGACTGTCGAGATGGTGTCGCCCTGTAAATTCATAATTGCCACCGTATTGAGTCCGCTTGTACTTGAACAAACTCTAAAATTAAATGGATATATGCCGTTTTGTGGTATATCCAAATCATATTCAGCTTTTTTGGTATTATTCATAAATGAATTGTAGTATTTTGTGGGGCTACTATCCATAGGATCTTGCGAATCGTTATCAAGCCCAACATTGCTAAACTTAGAACTCTCTGCTTCAACCTTCGATGGCACTGTGAATAGAGGCCATGGAGTAAGATTTGATTCGGGTTGAATGACATTATTTCGCAATTTTTTCTGGGCTATATACAAATCTGCGGGAGTAACATCTTGATTCATTGCTTCTACAACCGATTCTGCAGAACTGCTTGATGCTGCAATTGCATTGATTATCCCCACTAATGCACCTTTTGGCATTGTAGGTGCAGGCACAATAGTTGCGTTATTTGTTCCTTTTAACTGCACGTTCCAATGTACAAAGCGTGCCCCGATTTGCGGTCCTGCTTCACCAGCACCCCCATATCCACCAGCAACCTGCACTTTTATGTTGGTGCGTATACATTCCGATGGTTCCAGCCTGTGCGTATCAAAGCAACCATTCACAACAAGTCCATTGTGCCACGCTGTTCCCATTGAAAAATCCTCAATATTTATTCCATGATCAAATTGTCCATAACCATTCAGTTCAAAGTTTTCGTATAAAATATCCTGCGATTGAACACGGCATGTTAATCCGTGATGAACACTTTTTGTTTGGTCTTTCCCAAGTATTTTTACACCTGTGAAGGTGATATTTTTACATGCAGCTACTCCGGCCGATGTTTCAGCATCATAAATGGTTACATCTTTCACAAAACAATTGATAGCATTATTCAAATAAATACCGTTCCAACCTTTTTCCCGATTGTGGTTGGCAGTACGCCAACTACTACTTGCATAATCGCTTACGTAGTCTTTCTCTAATTCAATATTCAAATTCTCTACTCCAGATTCTTGAATAATATCTCCAATTCCCATCACTTTACATTCCCATTCGGCTCGTAATGGGATTCGTAATGGTTGTTTTAGCGTTATAACATTTCCGTTTATAGATTCAATTTGTGTTACCCAATCTAATGTTGGGCGTTTGAGTGGAGAAATCCAATCCGTACCTGTTCCCCATGGATAGGTGCCTGCCCAAGTACCATCACCGGCAATATACTTCATCAAACTCCAGTTGGTTGTATTTTTATAACGTATGGCAATGTATTGATTTATCGAAAGTTTTGATGCATCAGTTACTGTGAAGCTAAAACTGCCGCGATCATTATTGGAATTTATGGCACTTAATTCATTTTGGATATTCCATGCTTCTTTTTCGGCCATATAAATTTTACCTGCATTTACTCCAGTCCATGTTGTATTAATATTTACACTTGGATCAGTACTTAAATAGGTGTTTTTTGATGTAGGTGTTATCCAAATCATACCACCACACCACGACCACATTATTTGATCTAGCGTATTTGTAGGGGTTAAAGTAAAATTCTGGGCATACGCAGTATTTAACGATTTTGTAAAACGTATTTTTGTTCCCGTCACACTTTGTCCGCGCAAGATGATATTACTTCCACCTATAAACAATACTTTGGAACATTGATACGTGCCATCGGGAAGATAAACAACTCCACCTCCTGCAGTTTTAGCTGTTTGAAGAGCAAGTATGAGTGACTCTGAATCGTCAGTAACTCCGTCGCCTTTAGCATTAAACGGTGCATCTTTTACATTAAAGGTGGTAGCATTGGTAGTTGGGATTGGAGCATCACCGTACCGATAACCGGCATAGCTGCAATTAGGTATATTGCTGTGAGCATTTGGATTAGCCGTATAAGCAGTCCATAAATTAGGCGTAATTTGTGCGAATACAAATGCCGGAATGAAAATTAAAAGCGATAATGAAAAAAAGCGATTTTTCATGATTGATTTTTTTATTATTATCGAAATGAATATTGGTCAAATTTTTGCTCAATCATTCAGATGATTATGACTATTAAATGAGTATGTTATCTTTTACCAGTAGTACTTGGGGATATGCAATAATCATTAAATGAGTTAAGTTGGCGGAATGGTTGGCGGACTTTTTTTAATCCCGCCTTTTTGTATTCTTTGGACTTGTAGTCCGATATTGAATTACAGTTTTCCAAATTCCAACAAAATCTATATTTTTATTGCAGCATTTATAAGGCATTACAAACCTGCCTGCCGCATGCAAGTCCCAAAAATACAAGAGTGGATTAAAAAAATCCCAACAACGTGCCCAAAACTTTGTATATTAAATGGCAGATCATCAGGGGCGGGGTCTTGCCTGAAAATCGGCTTCATAATTTTGGGAATATGAGTTTAGACCTCCCATTAAAAACAACAACACTAACTTTTTAAATAAATTCATTTTTTCTATAATTTCAATTTAATATTTTACAAAAACCTTTCAACACACTATAAATAAAACCATCTATTACTTAAGTAGGTTCTGTAATTTGATTATTAGACATCTTATTATTGAAACACAATAAACCTGACAGATTTTGATTTATTCTATTACGTAAAAAACATCGGAAAGCCCTAAAAAACGATGAATAATTTTGACTTTGCATTTTTTCTGACAATATTATATAAAAAATTCTTTAGCGACTAATTTGCACTAGTTGAGCTTTCTGGTTATTCAATCTCACAACATAAATTCCTTGCTTGAATCGCGTCACATCAATCGTTGTTTCATCGTTGAATGCAGATTGATAAATTAATATGCCTTCAATAGAATAAATACGAACGGCATTTGCACCTTGTAAATTTATTTTCAGATAATTAGATGCCGGATTAGGATAGATTTTTAAAGGCGTCAGGGGGTGTTTCTCAAGGTCGGTCACAGTAGCTTGCAGCAAATAATCGCTCAAATAATTGCTCAAATCAAGCGTTTGAAGTTTCTGGGGAATGTTGATAATCGATTTTGAAAAAGCCTCATTACTAATATAATAGTGCAAACCATTTGTGCTGGTGATTCCTTCCACCTGATGATAACTTAGATTAAGTTTTATTTTTCTTTTATTTCCACCAAAAAAGTCCTGCCCTTTAAAGTCGTAGAGCAAATAGAGAAAAGGGTCTAAGGTGTATGTGCTAAGGCTATATCCGCAGAGGACTATCAACTTTTTATCTTCTATATAGCTTGCCCCCGTAATCAAACCATCTACATTGTAAGTCGATCTAAGTTGAGCGGTATAGGTTCCCGGAGTTTTTGGCAATGCATAGAGGGTGGTTTGCTTACTTATCCATTGTTTTGTGAAAAGAAAAATACTATCGGAAGTGACAATGAACGATTCGCAATCAAAATCGGTACTGTTGTTCGATTTCTGCGAAAAATCAGTTTGATTGGGATAGGAGAAACTGATGGTCTCTATCTGCGGAAAGTTATTCAGCAGGGAGGTTTTAGAAATGCGGAGTATCTTCAAATCCTTACGATTGCCATAAGTATTGTTCCCAAAATCGCCAACATAAAGATATGTTCCGTCTTGCGATATCTCCTCCCAATCCACATTTGCTACACTGGGCAAAGCATATGTACCACTGATAGTTCCATTTACTGAATCTAAAGCGTAAACATTGGTATCGGTGTTGTCATTATGGGTCCAAATTTTACCACCCCAACTGATAAGTCCCGAAGTTTCTGAGAGGAGACCACTCAGTTGCACACTGGAAGAGGAGGAGATTGACGTGGTGGAGTAGAGACAGCTTCCATCGTTGAGCGTTGCTTGACTGTTGTAATTACTCGCTTTTGGGTCTGGGCAACCGGTGGTCTGGGCGGAAGAAAAATTCACGCCAAAAAAAACAAAAAGGGGTAAAAAAATGGAGCGCTGTTTCATGCGTAAATAAATGTATAAATAAATGTGTTAATAAAATAATTTGCCCGCTCGGCTTGCCGCTTGGCGCAGCCAAGAATATGCCAATGATTGACCCACAAAGAGCTCTCTTATTAAATATGCAAATAGCTTATTTTCAGGCCATTTAAATGCCCATTCAAAACGATGAGGCGATTTGATTATTGTTTTATAAATTTGGCAGCTTTCAGATTTGTTTTTCCTGTTGGAATAATAAAATACATTCCTTTTGGTAAATCGCTGATATTTAAATCAACAACTGACTTACCTGCTTTCGAATGAACAGTTTTTATCACTGCACCACTTGCAGTAAGCAATTTAAAACCAGAAACAGGAATGTTTTCGGGCAATTGAATGCGAACAAAATCACTTGCCGGATTGGGAAATATGGCTAATGACCAACTATCAATAGTTGGATTAGCAATGGCTGTTAAAGCAACAGAACCGGTGTTAAAAGTCCATTCGATAGCTTCATTTCCAAATAAATCAGAATTGACAACTGCTTCAGCATCAATTTGAACTTTGTAAGTTGAATTTGGTGCTAACGCATCATGTAACAGCGTAAGAATATTGGTGTTTGCATCCCATTGAAGCGCTTGACCTGTTACAAGTGCATTGCCGGCATCTATTAGTTTGATTTTTGCAGCATCGCTAATGGTTATGGGGTTGGCCCACTGAATTTGTATAGGAGTCAGGTTGCTTATTCCTGTGGCTCCATTAGCTGGAGTAATGGTTTGATAATAAGGGCGGGCTTGCGTTATAAACCACCACGTAAGCAGCGTATTGGCAACCGAAGTGGAGGCACTTTTTACGACACCAGCAGGAATAGTAATGCTGTATTTCTCGTTGGGTAACAAATTTACACTTGGAGCAATACTCAATTTCTGACCTGCAACCGAAGCCACAGAACTCACACTCCCGGCGGTTTCGCCTACAAGCGTAATTCCTGTTAAATCTACTGCAGTTAAAGCGTGTGGATAAGAAACTGATATTTCGGTGTTTTTTGACACCGCTTGTTGACCAAAACTAGGTGTAACGGTTAACAAGACATTAAAATCATCGGGGCAAGTATTCACCGTATTAGTAAATCCTGTATTTCCCGAAACCACCGACTGACAGGGGTATTTTAACGACCCAATGCCTTTGTTGTTGCGAATAAATAGATTGTTTCCAACTGTCTGATAAGAATCAGCAGTTGCTTTATTGCCAACTAATATACTATTTACGCTATCATTATTCTCAACAAAAACATTATCTAACCTGAAAGCAATATTTTTTTTGAAAATAAATATATTGCCTAAATTCATTAAATTATTTCCAGAAATCTTCAGATTCCGTTGGTCAAAATTCAAATCATAAAAACCAATATACGAATTAAGCTTATTATTCAAAATATTAATTCCATCCATCCATGCTCCCCACTTATCCTGCGTTTGCATCAAAATACCTTCTCCATCTACGCTGGAATAGTTGGTATATAGTATTTTGTGTCTATATACCCTTAAGTCATTTTCCGCTATTGTAATATTATCGCCAGCAAAGTTAAGGCTTCTGTTTTCGTAAGTGGCCGAATTATTTGAGACCAACTTAACTCCGGTTGGGTCGATAAAAATACGTTTGTCTTGTAAATCACGCGTAATATTTCCATTAATTTTCACACCAATACCTTGTGCAAAAATGGCTACACGCATGGTGTTATATATCCAGTTATCAATTACTTCTATTTGCTGATTTATGCGTTTTGGAAGCGTGGCCGGGTCAATAAAAGCACCGCTAATTGAGATACCATAATGTGCCAAATAATCGAATTTAGCTCGCTCGCCATGTTCAATGTGTGTCGTGTCAACCGTAACACCCCCAATTACTTCTGAAGCGAGTACACCAGTGGGAGTAATACGAGAAGTTTTGTAACGACCTTTTACCACATATTGAGGTTGTGCGTAACTATCGTCGGTAATGGGATGGTATAAATTATTGGTCAAATCGTGAAAGCGGCTGTTTACAATGGCACCATTTTCGGACACATAAACTGAAATTGTGCGACAATGGCGGTACGAAAACCGCTGCCAGCCGTACATATAGGAGAAACCAGACGGAATGTCGGTTTGCGGCTGCGCTACATTGTTTAGGCGGATGCCAAAAACTAAAATATTGCGCGATGCTCCACCCAGATAAACCCGACCGCGATTGATGTCCAAATGTACCAATCCTGCATTTTGAATTCCATTTCCTGAAATTGACTTAAAAGCGGTTGAATTGGGAGTTCCATCGCCCACAAAAGTAGGTTCGTATTTTGGAAAAATCAATCGCGCAGGCGGAGCAAAAGAATCTACTTTGGCATTATTGTAAACAGGCATTTCACCTCTCAACACAACTGCTGTGGGCAAAGTAACATTGTCGGAAAAGTTATATGTTCCCGCAGGAAAATAAACCACTCCACCACCCGAAGTGCTTACTGCCGACATGGCAGCTGTGAGAGCTGCATCCCACGATGTTTGACTTGGAACTGCAAAGTCAAGTATATTTACCGTTTTATCCCAACGAATATCGTTGGTCCATATAGGTGCAGCGCCATATTTTGTTTTATATGGATTGTCGGTTGGTTGCGAAAAAGCTGCCAATGACATGAGAAGAGCCGATAGAAATAGGATGTGTTTTTTCATAATATTGACCCCTAACCCCTAAAGGGGGACTAAGTTAGTTTTGATTAATAATTGATAACTAAACATCTCTTTTATCTTTGTTCTTTGTTCTAAAAAACTCCTACTTCTTAATAAACCTCTCTACATGCATCAAGCCTTTTGGCGAAATAACTTTGATAATATAGATTGCCGATTGAAGTTCACTAATGTCAATTTTATCCTCAAATGTTTTGGTTTTCAGCATTTTAATTATTTGCCCGTTCAGCGTTAAGATGGATATTTCTGAACCAATTTCAGCATTCATGCTAATATGATTCTGAGCAGGATTAGGATAAACCGAAACTGCAAAGTTGTTTTGAGGTACTTCCATTTTGGAGGCGAGTAGGAAGGTTTGCGTTTTGTACACCAATACTGAATTGGAAGTGGTATGATAAGGAAACAACTGCGAGCAGCCAAACACCTGCATCCGGAAATAATGATTTGTGTAATCATTTATTGGCACATCTATATAGGCTGGAATGGTAAGATGACGGGATTGTACATTGTTATTGTTGTAAACCACCACGGAATCCACCAACCCGGAAACCTTGAGCAGATTCAGCCGAACAGTACTTTCATTCCCAAGTGCTATTGTGTCGGGGTTGGTGAATTTTACTATAGGGAATCCGTTTGAAGCTAAACATTGTGCTTGCAACTTGTTGTTATTTGGTAAACAAAATAAAGTTTGATAACATATACTATCAGGCTCAGCCGAGTAATCTGCCAATGGCGTACATGCTTTGGGAGTAAAACCGGTATTGTTCAGCACCTCTACATAGCAATTTGCATCTATCGTACCGGTTCCTATATTATTTTTTACGCTACAATTAGCACCAAATCCATCGCCCCGCAATGTAATACCTTTCAATCCTGTATTATTGAGGATATGCACATCATTGCAAGTATACATGACTCCATTTGTATTGGCATTTACATAGATACTTTGGTTGGTCATTTGGTTGCCTTTAATTTCTACCTGTGCAATGTCTTGGGTTTTGTATAGGCCAATGTAGGCATTCTTTCCTGTGAGTTTGTTGTTGTTAATTTTTAGGTTCAAGGGTTTTGACCCACCGCAACATTCCTGCACCATAATGCCTTCACCATCGTTAGAATAATAGTTAGATGCTTCAAAGCGGGTGCTGTAAACTTCCACATCATTATTTTCGATAATAATATCTGAACCAGAGAAATCAATGCCTCTATTTTCGAGGTAGGCATCGTATTTAATTTTATACCATCCAGAGCGGCTAACCCATTGGGCTTTATTCGGATTTCCACGGAGAACATTGTTTTTAATTACCATGCCTTGTCCGGCAACAAAAAAAGCAACTTGTTGAGTGTTGTACATATAGTTGTTCTCTATCTGAACACCTTTATTGAACAACGATGGATATCTTCCTGTACCCTGCTCAGCTGCATAATCTGAAGCAATAACCAAATCGCCAGATGCATAGTTGCCCCCCTCAATGGTGTAAAAATTATAGAACCTATTCACCACTAATCCATAATGGTTATTGTACTCATACCTCGCTTTTGATCCATCGGTTAAAGTGTCCATTTTAGAAGTTATCTCATTGAGAATGATATATCCAGGTTGGTCGTAACTTTCATCAGGAATAGGATAGGTGGTATTGTTTGCATTATCATTAAACCTGTTGTTGCAAATTACCAAGTTTTCCTGGGCCAAAGCATCAACATTGGCGATATATCGCATGGGCCAACGTTGCCATTGGTTCCATTCGGGCTGCTTCGGATTAGGGAAACTGGGTTCAGGAAAGGTTACATTGTTACTTCTCACACCAAAAACAATTACATTGCGCATTTCGCAGGGAATAAAGTTGATGCTGCCAGAAGGTGAGGGGGGATAATTGACATACGAAGGATGCAAAATAATTCCAGCTCTATTGATGTCAATATACACCAATCCTGTATTTTGAACAGTGTCTTTGGGGATGGTAGTGCGTGCTCCATAATCTGTAAACTGGCTTCGAATTCGGCGGAAAGAAGTAGACCTGTCGGTACCAGTGCCTGTAAAGGTAGGAATGTATTGTGGGAAAACAAAACGCGTAGGCGGTGCAAAAGTATTCTCAACAGCGTTTGTAAAAGTAGGTGTTTCGCCACGCAAAACTACTTTTGACATCAATTCAATATCATTGTTAAAGTTGTATGTTCCAGCAGGAAAATAGATAATTCCACCACCTTTTGCTACTACATCGGCTTGAGCATTCACCAACTTGGCATCCCAGTTGGCACCAGCATAAGAGTTGATATTATATACTTTGTTCCAATTGATGGCATTGGTCCAATGCGTGTTGGAAGCTCCATATTTTGTTGTATAGGGATTATCAGTAGGTTGTGCGAAGAGAAGGGAAGGGAGAAGGAGAAGAACAATAAAAAGCCACCCTAAATCCCTTCGCCAGCTGGCGGAGGAAATGACAGTTTGATTTAAAATAGAAAAATATCTTATTAATGATAGATTCATAGGTCTTTATAAATGAATTTGTGATTTCATATTTCAGACGAAAAAAGCAAGCAATAGCCCTATAGAGATAGGGTTAAATAATAGGCCATGGCTCAGACAATGTGCAGAGCAGCTTTGAATTTTGGAAAAGTTAAAAGATACAGAAGTTTGGAAAAGTGCGTAGCATCATCTACAGTTTTTGTGTTCAAACTTCAAAAAAACGAGTATTTTTGAACGTTTATCAGCAAACAAACTTCAACTAAATCAAACAAGACAAAACGTTCTTGTGTCTTTGACGACAAAAAATTTGATGGTTAGTGGTTAACCATTAATTAATTAATTATTTACCATTAATCATTTACCACTTTCAAATTTCCAACGTGCTAACGGCATTCAAATCCACGGTAAATTGGCTATTGACATTGTCTTGATTGTAGATAGATTGTTTTTAAATTCTTATTCTTTTATAAATTTCACAAGCTCCTCGCGGTCAGCGCTAAATACTTTTAAAAAATACAAGCCCTGTTTTAAATCTGCTGTAGAAATTACACTTACTCTTCCATAACTATTTACTAATTTCCCCAAGGCATTATACATTAATAATGAGCTAATTGTATTTTCGGAAGTAATATACAATTCGTTTTTTACCGGATTGGGATAAATATGAATAGTCGATTTTTTTTTAAAAGTATTGGGAATAGAAGTCAAATTTGTCCCCACTTTATTCACCTCAAATTTCACTTCTGCAGTAACAGGGTCAATAGTAGTGCGCGAAGAAGCATTGGCAGTTTTGAGGGTCATCACACCACTTCCCCAAGCTTGGTTTACCAAGTCATGCCCATACACCGTTTTGTAACTATCCCAATTGTTATAATCTATATACGTTCCGTTTCCCCATACTTTGGGGTAGCTACCGGCTGGCGATAAAGTTCCTATTGGTGCCGGTGGGTTTTCCCATGGTGTGTCGAAGGTAAAGGGAGTCATCATAAAAGTTCCGGGTGGTACATATTCCATTTTGATAGTATTGTTTGCTGCACTGGTATATTCGTAGGTGGAAGCATTCACTGCAGTAATTGTTTTGGATTGCAATGCACTTACAAAACTGGCAAAATCTGCATAATCGTCGGTGGTGGCTACTTCGGTAATCACGCTTCCCAACACATTGGCAGCCCAGGTAAATGTCAATGCCGAATGATCGGTACTTTCAGTATAAGCTGTGTTTACTTCTACAGATATTGGTGCAGGATAGGGTTTGATAGCTGCAAAAACGCCACTGCCTAAATTTAGATACAGATCATTATTCACCCATTTGTATTGTTGCACATCCCAGAAATTAGCTTCACCGGCATTGGTCAGTTGATTTAACGAATCGGGAATGGCAAACCAAATTCTATTGCCAAATTCATAATCATTTTTAATCAACTGCATCATCACATTGCGAAACTGTCCAATTTCATGCTGCGGGGACCTTCCGTCACTGGCGGTTGTATTGCCTGCATTTCCGCTGAGCATTCGCGCACCGTTTTTCTGCCCTTTCACCGCAAACCGCCACATACATTGCTCAGAATAAGTACCTTGTTCACCATCGGGGCGACCTACAGCAGCACTTGCCAAGGTTAAATTTTTATCCATCCAGATAGTTTCAAATTCAAATCGACGACCTTTGCCAGTGCCATTCCAGGCATTGTAGGGGCATTCGCCTTTTACCGTTCCATCGTTGTTGAAATAGGTACCATGATCTATGTGATAAAAAGGTTTAGCACTTTGTATTTCTACTGGAAGGGGAAAATTCCGTTGGGCAATGTCTATCACTATTTGCGGGGGACGATAGCTGCTGCTCAAAAGCGATCCGATTTCCATCATGGAAGGGTCTTTGGTTAGCCATTTTGTAGTGGGGAAAGTAGGGTAATGAGCATCATCGGCAAAATAGGGAATGGCATATTGATAAATCGATCCTACGAAGGGTTTAAAACTGCCGCCTTTGGCACGGGCATCCGCCGCCGCTTGGAAACCATCTTGATAATGGAGTGCAATTTCCACCATCATCCAGTCAATACAGGCTTGTGCACGTTTTTTATTGGCAGCCCCGTTAGGGTCGTTACATTTGTCTGCACCTTCATACAAAGTCAGCAGTGGATTAAGGGTGTGACCTGTATAATTGTTAGAGTTCCATTCCACCCGTCCCGCATTGTAAAGTGCACGGGTAAGATTCTTTACAAAACTGTCAAAATAGTTGATAACATTTACATTCGTTGGTGCAATGTCTTTGGTAGCAGGGCTCTTCAGACCAGTGTGTATGGTTATAGGTTGGTAGGTAAAGTCGAAACTTTGCATATTGTTATTCAAGCCATTGATGTTCTTATTGTGCAATTCGTGTGCAAAAAGATAACCCGTGCAACGCATCATCCAATGGAAATTTTCGGAGTTAAACTCCTTACCGCCAGCATCATTATAACCACAGCAGGGGTCGTAGACATGATCTGCTTTCATCAATTGATACCACATAGTATTTACATTCTCATGGATCAAATTGATTTGCGTGGGGTCATATTTTGCAATACTGTCTTTCCAATGGAAATAATACATGGCGTAGCCAGCGCAGCTAAATGGCGAATTAAAACTGCCAACATTAGCGCCATTCACCATTTGTCGTCCTATTCCTATTAGATTAGCCATGGTGGTGGGGTTGTAGTTGGTAGCTGACCATGCCATTTTGGATAGTAATTTTGGCCATTCATATTTACCATTGTCAAGACCTCCATTTGGATTAGGTACATAAGCAGGTATGCGCGTTGACCACATTTGGGTAATGCGTTTATTGAAGCCTGTTTCCCACAAAGCTCCCGGACGAGGCAGTGCGTTTACGGTGCTGTCAATTTGACTTATACCGAATTGCGAAAAGCAGAAAATAATTATAAATGAGAAAATAAGCTTATTCATAGGTTTTTTAATTGACAATTTTAAATGTTCTACTACCATTTCTACCAGATACTTTAACAATTTTCATTCGTGAAGGATAACTACTTAAGTCAATACTTTCATTCAAACCACCTACATTCTTAACAATTAACAACTGTCCCGAAATATCATAGCAACTGATTAGGTTTGCCAATGAATTTTCATTAAACATGAGTTGTAAAATTCCCTGTGCATAGCTCCATTTGAAAGAAATATCTTGCTGAATAGCTGCAATTTGTGTATAATTATTTCCACCCACCAAGATATAGGCAAAACGTGTAGCCACTTTATTTTCGGAATCTTTTACTTTTACTGAAGCCAAGTAAGTGCCCGGCTCGGTGTAAATGTGGGTTAGGTTATTACTTACTATCGATTCGTTATTGCCGGAATTTATTTCCACATCTATGTTTTTATTCGAAGGAGAAAATGAATTACTGGCATTGAAAGTGACTGATAATGGAGCTTTTCCTGAAACTTTGTCAATTGTCCAACGTGCTTGTGGGCGAAAAAAAGCCAAGCTATTATTATACAGTACATTATCGTTTTTAAACGTATACGATTTAGTTTCCACATTAATTTTTGATTGGCTTATGGTGGCTGCAGCAGTAAGTGTTGGCACTGGATGTATTCCACTGCTTGCAACTACAGAAAGTGTAATTAAAAACATATTTGTTGTTCCCTGAATGGTTATGTATTTCGATTCGGTAGCCGAGCCAAAAGTTGAACCTCTGACTGATGTTCCGGTTTTGATAGAAGTTGTGCCTGCCATAAAAATTGTTCCTTTCATGCTGCTGCCATTGGGCGCTGTAATGGTAAACGAATTGGCATCAGTAGTAATTGTATTTTCTACAGCCGTAACCATGTGCCAATATTTACCATTCACAGTAGAATCGGCAATAAGATAAAAAGCTCGGCAGCCTGTATTCAGCGAATCGTAATCGGCAACAAACCAACGTTTGTGTCCCGTTGTCCACACATTATTGGTAGCCATTTCGGAAATAATATGTCCCGAGCCATCTTCGTTTTGATAAGGCACACCAACTATTGTTCCTGAATTACCATTGGTTTTACAAGTGGTACAGCCGGTAGATCCAATTTTGTTTACCAATGGTTCAATAGGATAAACCGTGTTCATCAAGTGCCAATAAACATCTTGGTTTACAGGAGCTGCCACTTTCAGTCCATATCGTCCGCCACCAATTGCCCATGCAGCATTCGTACCTAAAATTCGGAACGAAAGCGCATCAGGACCCGCATGTCCTTTATCGCCACGAAGTTTTACATATAGTTGTGCAATTTCGTCTGTGCCATCTTTAAACTGATTACGATAGGTATAATACCCATTCCCGCCAGAATTATCTTGCATCAATGTTTTCCAACTATCGGCATCGGCGGGATTTTCGGCAACCATATCGAACGGATAATAGAGATACGACCAAATAAGCCCAAGTCGGTAGCCATCGTATTTCTGGGTAGCCCGACCCGTTCCTACTGCTTTATCGTACCAAAACTTTGCTGCCGGCTGCATGGCTGGTGGCAAATAATAAAACGATTGTCCAAAAACGCCTTCACCCGTTACATGTGGATTGTCGTCGCCAAAATCGGGGTGAATACCACCAAAACCCAACAAATCCAAACCCGTTGAAAGCGAGGAATAGATAGTCCAATAACTATTTACAAAAGAAGCATATTTTTTCAAACCATCTTCACGGTTAATACGCTCCATAGCTATGCCGACTGGTCCTATAAAATTTCCTACGGGATAATACTGATAGCCCAATCCTTCGATATTCCAACCGCTACTTTGTACCGAATCGCCGTAGTTTTGAATCACAAATTTGGTCAACTTGGCCTTCATTGTGTTGTAATTGGTTGCAGAATAACTGTCATCGGTAGTAAGATATGCCAACAGAGCCGATGCACCTCGAATGCCTTGCCAATTGCTGGCTGCATTGGTATTTTGCTCGGTGCCTCCATTGGTAGTAATCATATCTGCCATTACTTTCAACTTTGTAGAAACAAAAAGTTTATTGGCATTCGACCAGTTAGGCGAATTGTAACACCAGTCGTAAGCAAACGAAACACAATAAGCCGACCAATAAGAAGTTAGTCCCTTGAGTGAAGTAGCCGCCCATACTTCTTCTTTATCGATAATGGTTTTATAGGTGTATTCATACGATTTTATGGCATAGTCTTCATTTTCAGTCATCAAATACAGAAAACCCGCAATGGCAGCAAGGCGCGATTTATTTCCGGTGGTAGTTGTGTCCAGCGACAGGCATTCAGTTTCGTATTGCGTTTTAAGTAAATTGAGCATTTCCGCACCCACCGGATCGGATACACGATTGCGCAATGTAGGCAAATCGGCTGTTTCAAAAAACAAACGAGGATGTATGGCAGCTAACAGTGAGTTTACTGATAATAAATATATTGCCAAAACAAAGCTGGTTAACAAAATACGGTTTATTTTCATTGAGATAAAACCTACTGTTTAATAATTTTGAATGACTTTGAAATTACATTATTTTTTATTGAAATATAGTATATTCCCGTTTTCAAATCAGACATTTCAACTTCCGAAGCGCTACTTACACTTTTCACTTTAACACCCATTACATTGTATATTTCAATGTGGCAATTTTCATCCAATCCGCTTATATATATCTTGTTATTGACTGGATTGGGGAATAATGTAATATTATTGAAAGATTTTGATTGCTCCAACGAAGTAGTTGATTTATTTACAAAAAGCGGTGCTGAAACAGCACTTGCTCCCACAACATTATTGTCGCAATTAATCGCCACCACACGATATACAAATGAAGCATTTATCGGCAAATTATAATCTCTCCACACTTGCTCGTTGTCGGGACAACCCAGGCTTTTTCGGGGACGAATAACTAAGGTTTGCCAAGAGCCGTTTCCAATTTTACGTTCCACCCGAAAGCCTATCTCATTATTCGTCACATCGTTCCAACTGATTGTTGCGAATAAATTTTCTGTATCTAAATTCACTGTAATACTAGTTGGTGCAGCAGGAACTCCATTGGGACAAGTACTTATAAAGTCGGTGCCCGTAGTGGTAATAGTGCCTGTGTTCGAAACAATGGCAACATCGGTCATTACACCCGCTTTCATATTTCCAATTTGCGAAGTTGTATTCCATGCCCACAAAGCGCCTTGTTGGTCAACATCATAACCAGCCATGTAGCCGCTACCATTGTTATTGGTGATAGCAAAAGACATTATACTGTTCATGCCACCATGTGCTTGCCAAAGAATGCCTTCGCCATCGTTGCCAGGGCTTGAATGAGCGGGGTCGTAAATATTATTGTCAATCCAACCATTTTTACCAGCCATATCGAAAGAGCGAGAAAGATTGTCGGACAAACAGCCATTGCCACCCGCCTGACTTTCATAAAATCCATCTAATGTCAGCTCCCAATTGGCACCAAGACCATACACATCGTCATTTTCCCAAAGTTGGTCGCGCAGGTTTTTGTTGTTTTTTACTAAAAAATAATTTCCCGAAATCTCAAAACCCTTTGCGCCATGATTATAAACCAAGTTCTCCTGCACTACCACATTTTCGGCCAGATATCCCATCAATGTATTTGAAAATGGATTCAGGAAACCTTTGTTTACATCAATACCAAAACTTTTACCATAATCATAAATTAAAGTGCTCCTGCGATTGCCAAAAGCCTGGTTGCACTTGTCCTGTTGGGTAATGGCAGTAGTTTGTGAGTATTTAAACGATTTGTCGGGTTTAGGCATGTAATTGTTGGCAACTAAAACGTTAGATCCATAAACTCCCACTCTTGCGCCAAATTTGTAAGGATATGTATTTACTTTGATACTGTCGTATTTTTCGCGAGCATATTGAATCAGGTTATGATTGCCTACCACCGAATTTTTAACTACGCAACCGAATACCAATCGACCAGAACCTGCACCCATATAATCTCCTTTTGCTCCGGCAAAAGCATCAATAGGATGTGTTCCATCGGGTACACGGTTTTTCCAAACTCCTTTGGCTGCTTTGGAACTATACCACGCAGCAGCGGTAGCCCACGTGCTGCCCCACGAATATTCCCCACCAAAATAAATAGCGCCGCCATCCATTTCAACCCATGCAATTCCAATGTTTTTTACGTCTTTTAAGGTCTCAATTCCAGAAGGCATACAACCCAAAATTGACCAATTGGTAGGAATGGGTTTATCTATTCCAGTAATGTCTTTAATGGTTTTATGCTTAAAAATGAATTTGGTAGGTAAAATCATGGTTCCATCCAGCGCATTATTATTGGAAGTAGGTGTTTCGCCTAAAATAACCACGCCCGAGCGCAACATAAGTCCACGTCCTGAAATTGAATCGGAAAGTTCGTTAGATACAGCACTAAAATCGTAAACGCCAGCGGGATAATAAAGTACACCGCCACCTTGTGCGTATAATAAATCTCGTGCAAATTCAAATTTTGTAAATTCGGAAGTACAACTCACACACCCATTTCCACTAAAATCGAAGGTTTTCATATTGATGCGATTGTCCCATTTTACCTGGTCGGTCCATGTGGGATAATTGCCATTGCCATAATAGCTTGCAATTGGGTTTTGGGCGAATAAAGAGAAGGTAAAAAGCAATATTGAGTAGAACGGAATGTGTTTTTTCATTTTGACTAAATTATTGCGTTTTAAAAACTAATTTTTTATTTTGGTTGCCCACCTTTAATTCAAATGTCCCATTTTCAAGCAGCTGTTTTCCATTTTTATCAGGAAACGATAGATGTTCCATTGGCATAATTTCAAAGCTTATAATTTTCTCTTCACCTGCATTTAGGCTCACTTTTTCGAAATTGCAGAGCGATTTTATGGGGCGCGACAAGGAACCAACTTCATCTTTAATGTACCAAAGTGCGGTTTCAGTACCAGCTATTTTTCCTGTATTTTTAATTTTCACCGATGCTTTTATGGTTCCTGTAGCACTTACAATGGAATCGGAAAGTTGCATATCGGTGTATTCAAACTGTGTATAACTCAATCCGTGTCCGAATGGGAATAACCATTTTTGCAAGGTATCTGGCTTCCAATAAATGTTGTATTCCGACGGTTTGTAATTGTACGGAATGGTATGGCCCGCAGCCAATGGATAGGAAAAAGCCAAACGAGCCGATGGATTAGTTTTGCCGGAAAGAATATTGGCAATGGCCTGCGCACCTTCGATACCCTGATAGCCCGCAAAAAGTATGGCTTTGGCACCGGCAGCTTGCTTTGTAATAACGCGCGGGCGTCCTTCCATTAATATCAGCACCACGGGTTTTTTAGTTGCTATTGCCACATCCACCAGTGCGAGTTGGTCGGCATCGAGCGTGAGGTCGTTGATATTACCCATAAATTCGCTGTACGGTTGTTCGCCAATGGTCAGCACAATAACATCTGCTTTACGCGCATCTTTCACAAATGACTTACTATCTTTTATATCTAAAATACGTTCTGTCTGTGATAATATCACATTTTTCTCGCCAAATGTATTTTTGCACGCTTCGAACAGTGTGCGCATCGATTTAGGTTGCTGTTCTTCAGCAGCTCCCAACCAATCATACGACCAAGGTCCATTCAGCATACGTTTGGAGTTTGCTCCTATACCAGCAAGTAAGATCTTTTTTGAATTATCAAGTGGAAGAATATTTATATTTTTCAATAAAACAATTGATTTTTCGGCAGCTTCTAAAGCTACTTTACGATTTTCAACTGAGTTAACTTTCTGCATTAAATCTTTCGAAGGGTAAGGATTTTCGAAAAGACCTAACTCTTGTTTTAGTTTTAAAATTCGTCGAACCGAAGCATCAATTTGCGATATGGAAAGTTTTCCTTCGGCAAGCAGTTCTTTTACATCAGTTATAAAAGCTAACGAATTACAAGCCATATACATATCAATACCAGCATTCACGGCTTGTAGCGTGGCTTCTTTTTCGGTTGCAGCGGTGTGGTGCATTTTTACAATGCGCTCAATATCTTTAATGTCGGTAACAATAACACCTTCGAAACCAAGCTGTTGGCGCAGCAAAGTGTCGAGTAAAAATTTCGACCCATGTACCGGTTCGCTATTCAACTCACCACTGTTTACCATCAAGGTTTTTACACCAGCTTCGAATGCTTTTCGGAAAGGTGGCACAAAAACTTCGTGCAATGTTTGCATAGGTATTTCGGAAGGCGAGCGATCATAACCATATTTTGGGTCGGAGTAGCCAATAAAATGTTTGGCACAAGCAGCCAGTTTATAAGGTGCAATTTCGGGAACGTTTTGGTAAGCTTTGATAAATGCACTTCCCATTTCGGCCGTAACATGTGTGTCTTCGCCAAAAGTTTCGTAAAAACGTGGCCAATAAGGCGTGCGTCCCACATCGAGCACCGGCGCAAAATTCCAACTTAGTCCCACAGGCGCAGTTTCTATGGCAGTAACGTTGGCTACTTTTTCCAATAAGGCTTTATCGAAACTACAAGCCAGCATCAAATTGTGTGGAAAAATGGTGCCTTCGTTAATATAATTCGCACCATGCACGTGGTCGATGCCAATAATAAGTGGAATGCCGAGGCGTGTTTCGGTTACCGCCACTTTTTGAATGGCCGTAATAAATTCGAACCACTTGGCGTAACTGTCGCTACCACTCAAAAATGAGCCAATATGCTGTTTTTTAATCAATTGCCTAAAATTATCCACATTCAAATCGAGCGTTTTGCTTCCGTCGAGGGTAATGGTGCTAAAGCACATTTGTGTCATCTGCCCAATTTTTTCGTCGAGAGTCATAACCGACAAAAGTGAATCGACTTTTGTTGGTGCCGAAAATACTTTTCCGCTAAGCAAAAGCATCGTAATTAGACCAATTTTTAATCCTTTCTTCATCTGCTTAATCTGTGTTTTTTTAGTCAATTATCAACTTGTAGGTTGATGTGTTAGTTCCTTGCACATTGAGCAAAAGTATTCCACGTGCATAATCCGTTTTTGAAATTTCAAACACATGGCTTCCAATACTTAAAATACCATTCTGAAACATTTTCAATGTTCTGCCGGAAGTGTCGAGCAGCGTAATCTTCGAAAATGCCTGAATGTCGTTTGATACCTTTAATATATATTTTCCGTGTGTTGATTGAAGCGAAAATGACTGTTTATGGCTCTTATCGTAAATGCCTGCTTCTATATCTTTTTTGAAAATAATATTACCTCCATCGGGCACGGCATTGAATTTCAATATGCCATTAGTTAACGTGAATGGAATATCTTTCGCATTTTGTGAAATCGAATAAATCGAAAATGAGGGTTGATTGAGTAAAATTGTGACCGCTTGATTAAAAATGGAATTATCCAAATTGTCAGTGAGGTTCAATGTCCAATTATCGGTATCTTCGCTTATGGCAGTTAGTGTAGTAACACCTGCATTTCGCTGGCGATGATATTTTGAGGCATTCCCAAATGTTGTTATCCAAACTTCATTACTTTGCGAAACAATGGTATCCATGTGTTGAATAAAAACTTCGGTTGAAACATTGTTGTATCCTCCCACTTGATTTACTGCATGATAAAATGGACTGAACCAACCATTTGTTTTAATAATTTCGGTGATAAATGTACCAATATTTGCTTTGGTGGT
>CAZEEN010000010.1:0-8297 GCA_964511115.1 uncultured Paludibacter sp.
CCAAGTTTGGATAATTTGGAAATACATATTTTATATAACGAAATTAGGGCACTCGAAAGTTACAATTTTGTGACCGGCTGTCCGGATAATTTTAAGAAAATGGTACAATACGTTACCCAAACACTGTCAAAAGTAATCGAACAGTTGTCTGATTATAATCAGATGGCCAGTTAGTAATTTGAAATTTTAAAGTAAACCACACCCTTTAAGTACAGAAAGATATGAACTATCAATTATTAAGCAATTTATTTTTTGGTTCAGCCATTGTATCGATATTTTTATCGGTATTAGCACTTATGAATCGAAAAAACTCAGCAAATAAAACACTCACGTTGCTACTCATTGCCACAGCATTGTGGTCAATATTTTATGGTTTAGAGTTGATAAGCAGCAGTTACACCCAAATGTATCTATTTATTGTGTTTGAATATCTCGGAATTGCAACTATTCCTGTTTTTTGGTTGCTCTTTTCTTCATTTTATTGTGGCAGAGATGGTTGGTTAAACCGTTCTATAATATTTCTACTTTTTGTAATACCATTTATTACTATACTTTCGGTAGTTACAAATAATTATCATCATTTATTTTACGAACGAAGTGTTTTGGTCAATTTAGGTGATCATTTTTACCACGACTTTACGGCTGGGAAATTATATTGGTTACATATTATTTATTCGTACACACTTATTGTTATTGGTATATTAATGGTAGCAAAAACCTACATGCGAGTTTCGTCGGAACATAAAGGTCGAGTATTGATTATTCTATCGGGTGCAACTATTCCGGCATTAATTAGTGTAATGTATGTAATTGGCATACGCCCCGAAGGCAATATTGACCTTACACCAGTAGGCTTTTTTGTAATGGGCATTTTGATGTCTGTTGCTACTTTAAATAAAGGTTTGCTAGATGTTAAGCCATTGGTTCTTAATTCGTTGTACGAAAGTATTCCAAACGCAATTATTGTTACAGATTTGAACGGCGAGATATCAAGTACAAATCCTAAAGCAGTGGATATGCTCTTGAAAGGTGATTTTAGTTACGAACAAATAAAATCAATAATTCAATCCGAAAAGTTTATTACAAACACCGAAAGTGAAGTGAGTTTTTTGGAAGTTAAATTTAATGAAAAATCGTACCGAGTAGAGCGAAACAGCATTACAAATAGCCGTAAACAGCTAATTGGAACCATGTTTTTGATTATTGATATTTCGCAAGAAAAAAAATACCGCGATGCCTTATCGCAGAGCGAAGATCAGTATCGATTACTTTTCGAAAATGCTCAAGAAGCCATAATTGTTGTTCAAGAGAAGCGTTTTGTTTTCTTTAACCCCATGCTACTGAAAATGACTGGCTACGACAGTTCTGAGTTGCAGTCGATGCATTTTTCGAATTTAATAAGCTCAAATGATTTAGATCTAATGTCTGAAATTTATGCTAAGGTTGCCGATGGGCATTCGTTGGCACAGAAACCACATTTCCGTTTAATGGGGAAAAATGGAAATACCTGTTGGGTCGAATTTAGTTCTATACTTATTGAATGGAATAATAAACCTGCCGGATTGATATTTGTAAACGACATTAATACACAAAAGCAATCGGAAAAATTAAAAGAATTGTTGATTACAATTTCGAATAATTATATTAATGCTCCTGTTGAAAGTTTTACCGAAACCATTAACGGTTCGTTGAACGAAATGGGCGAATTTGTAAACGCCGACCGTTCGTATATTTTTGATTACGATTGGGATGCTAATATCTGCAATAATACTTTTGAATGGTGTGCCGAAGGAATAACGGCCGAAATAGCAAACTTGCAAGAAATTCCGCTCGATTACATCCCACAATGGATTGATACACATATTAAAAACAAACCCATGTATGTTGATAATGTACAGGAGTTGGAACCCGAAAGCGGATTGCGCCAGATATTGGAACCACAAGAAATTAAAAGTTTGATTACAATACCGATGATGGATAATAACAACTGTATTGGCTTTGTGGGCTTCGATTCGGTTAAAAATTATCATAAGTATTCTGATACTGAAAAAGAATTATTGCAGGTTTTTTCGCAAATGATAGTGAACTTAATAAACCGAAAAAAAGCAAACGATTTGCTTCAAAATCAAATAAATGTACAGCGTTTGATTAATAAAATTTCGTCGGACCTGGTAAGTGTTGATAACCGGAATATCGATGTCAAGATTAACAGAATGCTTCAACAGGTCGGTGAGTTTTTTGATGTAGATCGAAGCTATATCTTACGTTATTCGCAAAACCTTATTATTGAAACTAATACGCACGAATGGTGTGCTGACGGAATTAGTTCGCAATTAGAAACGATTGTAGATGTTGATAAAAATAATTATCCTTGGTGGAAAGAGCTAGTTCAGAAAAAGCAAATTATATATATTAAAGATGCCAATGACTTGCGCGATATTGCCGTAACCGAAAACGAAGAATTCGCTCGTCAGGGAATTCGAACTTTGCTTTGTTTCCCTATTATTAATAACAATAATTTAATGGGCTATTTTGGATTCGATTCTGTTGAAAAAGTGAGGATATGGGACAATGACCAAATTGCAGTAATCGAAACATTGTCGAATATTTTGGCCGACGCATTAATAAAAGTTGAAACCGAAATTGAGTTAATTCGCTCGAAAGAACTTGCTGAGGGTGCCAGTATTGCTAAATCGAATTTTTTGTCAAATATGAGTCACGAAATTCGTACACCACTCAATGGTGTAATTGGTTTTACCGAGTTGTTACGTACCACACCACTCAATAAATCGCAAACTGAATACCTCGAAAATGCCATAACATCCGCCAATTCGTTATTGGGCGTAATTAGCGATATACTCGATTTTTCGAAAATAGAATCGGGTAAAATGGAACTCGAATCGGTAAAAACGGATATTATTCAGTTGTTCGAAAACGCTTCGGATATTATTAAAGTTATGGCCTCGAGAAAAGGATTGGAGTTGCTATTGAATATACAACCCGATATACCACGCTTTGCATATATCGACCCCATACGCACCAAACAAATACTCGTAAACCTACTCAGCAATGCTGTGAAATTTACTCACACTGGTGAGATTGAGTTAAGTCTGAGTTTTGAATTGATAAATAAAAACGAAGGTGTGTTTAAAGTTAGTGTACGCGATACAGGCATTGGTATTAAAGATTCGGACAGACATAAACTGTTTAAGGCATTTTCGCAAGCCGACACATCTACTACCCGCAGGTACGGTGGTACAGGACTTGGTTTAATTATTTCAAATTCATTAGCTCGACAAATGGGCGGAAGTATTGAATTTTCAAGCGAATACGGCAAGGGAACAACTTTTCATTTTGATATTTTATGTACATTCGAATGTGGAGAAATGCCCGACTATAAAAATATTAAAAGCCTGCAGAATATTTTGTTTGTTGATGATAATGCCAACAATCGTTCCATCATGGAACACACCTTTCGGTACTGGAAAATTAATTTTACAGGGGCAGAAAATGGTAAAGATGCACTTCATCTGCTAGAAAAAGGTAATACGTACGACTTAATAATTGTGGATTATCACATGCCCGATATGGATGGGCTCGAAACCATTCAGCGAATTAGGAAGTTGCTCGAAAGCACTAATGAAAATCAACCAATTATCATGCTACACAGCTCGTCCGACGATTTGATTCTGCACGAAAAGGCCAAAGAGTTGGATGTGAGATATTTGCTTACGAAACCCGTAAAGCAAGACGAATTGTATTATTATCTAAACAGCATAAATGCAACAGACAATGTAGAGTTGACCTCCAACTTAAAATCGGAACCTCTAATAGATGAATTCAGTACAGTTAAGGATGTAGAATTCTGTGTATTGGTGGCCGAAGATACAAATATGAATATGTTGGTTATACGTAATATGCTCAAATCATTGTTACCCAAGGTAAAGATTCTGGAAGCCGGCAACGGGATTGAAGCCATTCAGGTGATGAAAGTTCATAAACCTGACCTGGTTTTGATGGACGTACAAATGCCCGAGTTGGATGGTTTGGAAGCTACCCGACAGATACGAAAAATAAAAAATGGCCTTGCAGTACCTATTATTGCCCTAACTGCCGGTGTATCGAAGGAAGAACGCGAACTCTGTTTCAAATCGGGTATGGATGATTTTCTGTCGAAACCTATTGAACGAAGCGAATTGAAACGCATTACGCAAAAGTATTTGTTGAAAGCATTGAAATCGGTTGATGAAGAGGAAGTTAACACTAGCGAATCGATTCGTTTTGAAAGAAACATACTACTTGCGAAAATTGGTAACGAAGATGTGTTACAAAGTTTGCTCCTAATGTCGAAAACAGAATATCCCAAGTATATCTTGGAAATTACCAACGCCATTAAGGCTGGCGACGAATTGGAGATAAAACAAAAAGCACATAAACTGAAAGGAAGTGCGTTGAATATGGAATTTGTAGCTTTGGGCGATATTGCCAAACGCATCGAATTAAGTGCATCGAATGCTGCTGAACTAGCCGATCTCTCGGAAATGCTTGCTAATGAATGGAATATGTTGTTGAATGAATTAAAGTAAATAGAAAATGAAAAAAGTGAAAGTGAATAAAATAACTGTATTGCTTTTTAAAAAGCGCACCTTGTTGGTGTTTGCTATTATTTACATAGTATTAGCCGGATTGCATCTGAATAGAACATATCAACAAAGTTTAAATGATTCGAAAGACTATGTATTGCATATTGCTAGTACAATTGTAAAGAGTACCGACATCGACGATTTACAATCGTTAACGGGAACAATAAATGATACTGCGAATATAAACTACAAGCAGTTGAAATACGAATTAATGGAGTTGCAGCAAGTAAATCATGAAGCACGTTTTTTATATTTCCTGAAAATGGAAAAAAACAGAACATTTTTTATGATTGATTCGGAGCCTGTAAATTCGAGTGATTATTCGGCGCCTGGCGATGAATATATTAACGAATTGGATAGTGAAGTTTTAGTTCCTTTTGAAACAGGGAAACCTTTGTTCACAAAACCTACCAAAGATAATTGGGGAACATGGGTTGGCATGTTAACCCCAATTCTGAATCCAAAAACACAGCAGGTTGAAATACTATTTTGTATGGATTACGATGCAAAGAAATGGTACAAAAAAGCATGGCTGAGTGTAATGCAAGATTCAATTATGCTAATGGCAGTATTGCTTTTCTTACTTTCCATTTATTTTATTTTTAAAAAGAATATAAAACTCCGAAATTCGTTATTGCAGTTAATCGAAACCAAAATCGAACTCGAAAAATCGAAGGAAATGGCAGAGGCGGCCAGTATTGCCAAATCGCACTTCTTGTCGAATATGAGTCACGAAATACGTACGCCACTGAACGGTGTGATTGGTTTTACGGAGCTTTTGCGCAATACACCGCTCAACAAAAATCAAAAAGATTATCTCGAAAATGCCATAACATCGGCTAATTCCTTGTTGGGTGTTATAAACGATATTCTCGATTTTTCGAAAATTGAATCCGGTAAAATGGAACTCGAACAGGTAAAAACCGATATTATCGTATTGCTCGAAAATGCCGCTGATATTATCAAGATTATGGCTGCAAAAAAAGGGTTGGAGTTACTCTTAAATGTTCAACCCGATTTACCACGCTACCTATATATTGACCCGATTCGTACGAAGCAAATATTAGTAAACTTGCTTAGTAATGCGGTGAAATTTACACATGCTGGCGAAGTGGAACTGAAAGTTAGTTTCGAAAAACTCACAAAACGTACCGGAAAAGTATATTTCAGTGTTCGCGACACTGGTATCGGGATAAAGGATACTGATAAAAAGAAATTGTTCAAAGCATTTTCGCAAGCCGACACATCAACCACACGCCGATATGGTGGCACAGGGTTGGGGCTCATAATTTCGAACTCATTGGCCGAAAAAATGGGTGGTAATATCGATTTTGAAAGTAATTCAGGTAACGGTACAACTTTTAGTTTTAGCTTTGAAACTGGCTACGAATTTGGTAATAAACAAACCGGAAAAGGCATAGAATCGGTTCATTCGGTATTGGTTATCGATGATAATGATAATAATCGAACCATACTTGAACATGCTCTAAAACATTGGGGAATCAATTTTACAGGTGTAGAAAGTGGGTATGAAGGCCTAAATCTGTTAGATCAAAATAATAAATACGATTTAATAATTGTCGATTATCACATGCCCGAATTGAACGGAATGGATACTATAAAGCTAATTCGGGAAAAATTGGATAAAACAAATTATGATCAGCCAATAGTGATGCTTCACAGCTCTTCCGACGATATTTCGCTCTATGAATCGGCAAAATTGTATCGTGTCAGGTTTATGCTTACTAAACCAATTAAACAAGATGAGTTGTATCATTATTTGTGTAATTTATATCAGGTTGAAAGTGCTGAAGTTCAATCGAATAATGCTGAAGAGTTGATTGACAAAAGTGAGCCAACTAAAAAGGTTGATACAAACAATAACTTTAAAGTTTTAGTTGCCGAAGATACAGAAATGAATATGTTGGTTATTGCAAATATGCTACGAAATATTATACCCAATATAGTTATTTTGGAAGCAGTAAATGGTTTACAGGCTTTTATAAAATATAAGGCAGAAAGCCCGGATTTGGTACTGATGGATGTGCAGATGCCCGAATTGGATGGGGTAGGAGCCACAAAGCAAATAAAGAATCTAAAGGAGTCGAACCAAGTTCCAATTATTGCTTTAACAGCAGGAGTTTCGAAAGAAGAGCGTGAAGCTTGTTTTGAAGCTGGCATGGAAGACTTTTTGGCTAAACCAATTGAATTAGAAGAATTAAAACGGATTTTGAATACTTATTTATTAGCAAAAAAAACACAGAATGGTAATTCTAAAAAGGCAAAAAAATCTAAATCGCTTGTTCATTTTGATAAAGATAAGTTGCTGTCCAAAATTGGTAACCAAGATACAATGAATACAATCCTGAAAATGAGTTTACTGGAATATCCAAAATATATGAAGGACCTTGCCGATGCTATCGAACACTTCGATGTGGATATGATAAAGCGTTTTGCTCACAAACTCAAAGGCAGTGCTCTGAATATGGAATTTTTGCACTTAGGTGAACTCGCACAGTTGATTGAAGAAAAATCGGACGATATGAAGGAGGTTCAACGGTTATTCGAATCGTTAAAACAAGAGTGGAAAATTATTTCGACATTGTTAGTTTAAATTCTCAAATTCGGAATTACCATGATGGCATTGAATATAAAAAATATAACTAAGACTATTTTAATAAGCCTATTTCTTATTAATTTGTCAAGTCATATTTCAGCCGAAAATAAAACCTATCTTGTTGGTATTCAGACATCAAGTTACGATGCAAAATCGTCAGGCGTGCTTCCGGGCGATACCATTGTACTCGAACCAGGAAAACGAAAAATTCTAAGAATAAGTAATGTGTTGGGCGATTCGTTGAATTATGTTATTATTCGTAACGGAGATGGTGATGTAATAATTGAAAACGATGATTTGTATTTTGGTTTAGTTATGTCGAATTCACGATTTTTTAGGCTCACGGGCAGTGTAAACAACGAAAATTATTATGGAATAAAAATATTAAAAACAGGAAAAGGTGCCAGCGGCTTAGGAATTGGTGAATTAAGTACTAATTATGAGGTGGACCATATCGAAATTGCCAACACGGGTTTTGCAGGAATATTTGCTTTTTCGCAACCAACCTGCGATTTAAGTGCCAATAGAGGCTTTTTTGAACAACGAAATTGTACCATTCGAAACACATATATTCACGATACTTATGGTGAAGGTATGTACCTCGGTCATTCATTCTATACAGGTTACACTATAAAATGCAACGACACAGATACAAAAGTTTATCCTCATGAAATAAAGGGATTAAAAGTATATGATAATTTAATTGTAAATGCTGGTTACGATGGAATTCAGGTTTGCTCGGCAGTGGAGGGCACCGAAGTTTACAACAATAGAATTTTGAATTATGGTACCGCAAACGAACAGATGCAACATTCGGGAATACAAATTGGTGCTGGAACAAAAATCAGGTGTTACAATAATCAGATTATGAATGGTTCAGGTACTGGAATAACGATGATGGGATTTGCCGATAGTTTTATTTATAATAATTTGATTGTAAATGCGGGAAAGGATTTTTATCCGGATAATGCCGCACTTCGAATTCATGGAATTTTTGTTGATGACCGTTTAACTGTGAAAGGAACAAGTCATTATAT
>CAZEEN010000010.1:8397-23394 GCA_964511115.1 uncultured Paludibacter sp.
GGATTGATTATGGTCGAAAATAAAACAAAAGAGATTATAAAACAGTTTGCAATTTTCGATTTGTCTGGCAAAAAGATTTATGAATTAAAGATGAACGAACCCCGTTTTTTTATGATAAACATTAAAGGAATTCTTCCAAAAGGTGTTTATTTACTTTCAGTTGAACGAAATACAACTTACTTTTCGCATAAGTTTATTGTGTCGTCCAATTAATTATTAGCTAAATGATAGAGTAGAATGAAAAATTATATCGAAAAGTTAGAGGCGCAGAACCGAAAATTGCTAAAAGCTATTGAGCAAAGTTCGGCTACAATTGTGATTACTGATACCAAGGGCACAATCGAATATGTAAATCCACAATTTGAAAAGTTGACAGGTTACACCTCGGACGAAGCTATTGGGCTAAACCCCAAGGTTTTAAAAACTGACAAAACGCCTGCCGAAACATTTAAAGAGTTGTGGGAAACGATATCGAAAGGCAAGGAATGGCGTGGTGAATTTTGCAACCAAAAGAAAAACGGGGAGCTATTTTGGGAATCGGCAGTAATTTCGCCTGTTTTTGACACCGACGGTTTGATTACAAATTATATTGCCGTAAAAGAAGATATTACCGAAGCTAGAAGTGCTCATAATGAGATAATCAGGTTGTCTAAATTGCAGGATTTGTTGGTTAAACTTTCGCTTCGAAACATTAATGTAAACAACTCAGAGTTCGAACAAAATATTATCAAATCGTTACAGGAAATTAGTGAATTTATTGAGGCTGAGCGTGCTGTTATTTTTAAATACAATTGGAAAGAAAATATTTGCTGTGCCCAATACGAATGGTACAACGAGAATTTATCTTCGGTAAAAAGTGAATTAACTGAAATATATTTGTCGGAAATAAATTCGTGGGTCGAAAATCATACAGTAGGAAAAAATTTCTATATTCCTGATGTGGCTTCATACTTTGGTGAAAGTGCTGAAGTGCTGAAAAACAGAGGTATTAAAAGTTTGATTTCGGTACCATTTTTCATTGGAAGTGAATGTGTAGGCTTTATTAGTTTCGATTCGATTGTAAAGAAACATCTTTACTCTTCGAAAGAAAATGCATTGCTTGAGGTTTTCGGACAAATATATGCCAGCCTGATTCAGCGATTCGAGTTGGAACAAACTCTTAAAAGTGAAAAAAACAATGCTCAAAAAGCAAATAGAGCTAAATCGGAATTTTTAGCTAATATGAGTCACGAATTACGTACGCCGCTTAATGGTGTAATTGGTTTTTCCGAATTGTTAATGCAAACCAATGTGAACAATGTGCAGTTGCAGTATACTTCGGCTATCAATTCGAGTGCTAAATCATTGCTAAATGTAATAAACGACGTTCTTGATTTTTCCAAAATTGAAGCTGGCAAGTTGGATCTCGAAATTGTAAAATGTGATATGATAGAGCTTATCGAGCATAGTATCGATATTATTAAACATAGTGCAGAGAAAAAAAATCTTGAAATCTTACTGAGTATTCCCGATTACCTGCCACGATTTGCTTACATCGACCCGATAAGAGTTTCACAAATTCTAATAAATTTACTGGGAAACGCTGTGAAATTTACCAACAGAGGCGAAATTGAGTTAAAAGTAAATTTTAGTGAGTTGGATTTTGAAAAAGGAACGTATACATTCACCGTTCGCGATACAGGAATCGGCATTAGCGATACACAAAAATTAAAACTTTTCAAAGCATTTTCGCAAGCCGATACATCGACAACCCGCCGCTTTGGAGGCACAGGTTTGGGGCTTAGTATTTCCGAAAAATTAGCCAACAAAATGGGCAGCACCATTCAGTTCGAAAGTAAAGTGGGAGAGGGGTCAGTATTTTATTTTGGCGTAAATGCAACGTACGATTCTGATAGCTCGGTATTTAGCGAGAAAATTGAAAATATACATCGCGTATTGGTTATCGACGACAATATGAATAGTCGCATCAGTATCCAAAAAATGCTTACCAACTGGGGAATCGAAACGGTGATTTGCGAAAGTGCTTCGGAGGCTGTATTTATTTTGCAAATGACAGCATCGTTCGATTTAATAATTGTAGATAATTTTATACATAACAGCAATGGTCTAGAATCTATTCGGTTGATTTGCAAAAAGTTAAATATTACAGTTGATTCACAAAACTTTTTACTGCTCCACGCTGCTACCGACGACTATCTATTTCATAACGAATGCGAATTGATGGGGATTAAATATTTGATAGAAAAACCTTTGCGTTACGACGAGGTATTTAAATATTTATCGGACATTAATGTTGAAAAACCTCAAATAGAATTGTTAGACGAAATGAAACAAGAATCAAATATGGAAAGAAAAGCGAAAATATTAATTGCCGACGACGATATGTTTAACATGATGTTGGCAAAAGCAATGGTTTCGAATATTGTTCAAAATATTGAAGTAACTGAAGCTGTAAACGGAAAAATTGCTATGGAGTATGTAATTGCAAATAATTTCGATATTGTGTTTATGGATGTGCAAATGCCCGAAATGGATGGAAATGAAGCTACAAAAGCCATTCGTAGACATGAAAAAAATACTGGAAAACATACTGTAATCGTGGGACTTACAGCAGGGGCGTTGCAAGAGGAGCGCGATAAATGTTTAAGTTCTGGGATGGATGAGTTTCTGACGAAGCCGATTGAAACGGAAAAATTTAAAGAAACGATTGAACGAATACTTCACCTACGCTAACTTTATAAACTTTAAAAACCAATTAAAATGAATACAAACAACGACAATATCATTTTGATTATCGATGATAATCCGATGAACCTTTTGCTGACATCGAAAATCCTCGAAGGTTTTGGTTATCAAACTCGAACTGCTGAAAGTGGCATGGAGGGAATAGCACAAATTGAAAAGGAAATCCCGTCGCTTATTTTACTCGATATTAGTATGCCCGACATGGATGGCTACGAAGTTTGTGAAGAAATTAAGAAGAATGAAAAATGGATTGAAATTCCCATTATTTTCCTAACAGCTAATACTTTGACTGAAGATTTAGTGAAGGGATTTGAAAAAGGAGGTGTGGACTATATTACCAAACCTTTTAAAAGTGAGGAGTTGTATGTACGTGTAAAAACGCATCTCGATTTGTTCGAGTCGCGTAGTGAGGTGCTAAAAATGAACCGACAGCGCGATAAACTATATTCCATAATTGCACACGATATTCGTTCGCCGCTTTCGGGAATTCTGCAAACCATTGATGCTATCGATCAGGGGTATTTCGACCCAACGAGTGAGGATTTTAAAGAGATTATTCATCACTTAAAAGAGCGTACGCGCGAAACAAGTACATTGTTAACCAGCCTCTTGCAATGGTCGCGTGTTAAAAGTGATAAGTTTGAAATGAACCCGACAGAAACGAATGTTTATGTAGTGGTTTCGAGTTGTTTACAATTGCTTAATGCCAATGCCTCAAACAAAAACATCAATATCCATTTCGATTCGGACGAAAATGCAGTGGCTTGGTGTGACGAAGTTTCTATCCACACGGTAATTAGGAATCTTATTTCGAATGCTATTAAATTTACGAGTAGCAATGGTAGTATTTGGATTCGAACAAAGCGAACAGATTGTAAGTTACGCATCGAAATTGTGGATACTGGTGTAGGTATGAGCAGCGAAACCATTAAGAAAATTTTTGAACAAAACGAACATTACACCAGCACAGGTACAAACAACGAACAAGGCACCGGACTTGGGCTGATGATAGTAAAAGAATTTGTGGAAAAAAATAATGGAAAAATTTTGGTGGACAGTGTATTAGGTCAAGGGTCAACTTTTGTAATTGAATTACCAATAGAAAAAAATTGTTAGTCATGGAAGAATTAATGCTAAACATACTTATTATCGATGACGATCCTATTTACCGTCGGCTTTCATCGTCAATATTGAAAGAAAAATTCAATGTTTTTACTGTAGAAACACCTTCAGCTGGATTTCAGGTGCTTAAAAATCAGAAAATTGAATATGTAATTTGTGATTACCGATTACCCGAAATGGATGGATTGGATGTTTTGGCGCGCATCAAAACCGATTATCCGCAGGTAGAGGTGATTATGATTAGCGATTCGGGCGATATGAATACGGTGATTGAAGCGCTTCGCCGCGGCGCTGTGGATTATTTCAAAAAACCATTTACACCAGCTGATATATGGATGTCAATCGAAAAAACCCGCAAATTTTCTGAACTAAAGAAAAGTTATCATTCTGAAAAAAACAAGAACTCGGAACTTAAAAAAATAGTTGATAGCGAGTTTGGCGTGGAAATGATTGGTAGTTCAAAAATTATTTTGGACACCAAAAATCAAATGCGGATGGTGGCACAAACGCCTGATACTTCGGTGCTTATTTTGGGCGAAAGTGGTACGGGTAAAGAGTTGGTAGCTCGTGGAATTCATAATCTCAGCAAGCGGAAAGATGAGTTTTTCGGTGCTGTAAATATGTCGGCAATTCCCGAAAATTTATTCGAAAGTGAGTTTTTTGGTCATAAAAAAGGTAGCTTTACCGGGGCAATTTCGGACAAAGCAGGATGGTTCGAAACGGCAAACAAAGGTACACTATTTCTGGACGAAATTGGAGAAATGACACCTAATTTGCAAGTGAAATTGCTTCGTGTACTTGAAGATAGAACCTATACAAAGGTTGGTACGCAAGCTTCGAATAATTTCGATATTCGAATAATTGCCGCTACAAACAAGCCTATCGAGCTTATATCGAGTGGTAAAGAATTTCGTATCGATTTGTTTCACAGGGTGGGTACATTTATTATTTATTTACCTCCATTGCGTGAGCGAAAGGGCGATATTCCTGAATTGGTAAAGTACTTTGTGGATATGTTTGCTCGTAAAATGGCCAAAAACATCAATCACATTCAACCACAAGTGTACGAATTGCTAAAAAATTACAACTTCCCGGGAAATATACGTGAATTGCGAAACATTATTGAACGCGCTGTAATTTTGTGTTTCGATGATACCTTGCGGGTCGAAAGTTTTTCGCTGATGAATACCTTTGGTGCTCAGGAAACTTCGAATGTATGTTTTGATACCTATAATTTGGAGGAAATCGAACGACAAACTATTTTGAAAGCATTGGAAGTTTCTAATAATAATAAATCAGAAGCGGCACGCTTATTAAACATTGAATGGAATGCATTATATCGACGAATGCAGAAATTTGGTATTAGTATAAAATAGTTTTGTTCTTCGTTTTCGAAGAGCTATCTTTAATAAACAATAGGTTTTAATTTAAGTGTATTTGGTAAGTATCAATATTTCAGGTTGTTATCTTTTTGGTATATGTATTGTTTATTTACAATACAAATAATTCAAAAAAGAATCAATTTTAAAACAACTAAATAAAATGAAAACAATGAATTTTAAATCAAAACTGGTTTTATTTTCAATCTTCAGCGTATTATTTACTTCGTGTATGAATTATGAAGAAATAAGTAATAATCTGAATTTTGCAAATTTCGATTTTAAAACCACCAAACAACTGAAAGTTACAATTTCAACACTTAACACTTCCAATAAACCAATTGGTGGTGTTTATGTAGAACTTTATTCTCAAAATCCGTTGGATAAGGATGGTGTGTTAATCGAAAATAGTAGCAACTATTTAATATTTAAAGGAATGACAACTTCCGATGGAAAATTAAATTGCGAAATTGCTCCTGCTTCGAATACAGATAGTTTAAGTGTATTGATTAATCACATTGGATTACCTTCGATTCAACAATACAAAATTGTAACAAACGAATTAAACATTACAATTGGTGGAACTTCAAGTCAGACAGTTCCTAGAAAGGTAATGTCAAGTGTCGAAGCTAATGCATTGCCAGACCCTGTAATAGTGAATGGTTATTATGTGCTGGGAAGTTGGTCTAGCGCTGGTTTGCCTGCTTATTTAACTACAAACGATGAAATTTCGAACGATTTTTTAGCCGATGTGAATGCCAGTTTACCCGAGCGCATTAAACTTACTGCGTCACATCCGGAGTATTTAACTACAGGTTCGCAAGGTGGTTTAGTGTTGATTGAAGATGCCGAAGTTTGGGTTACTTTTGTACACGAAGGCGCCGGAAATTTAAATGCTCTTGGTTATTACACGCATCCAACTAATAAAGCTCCTTCCACAGCTACTGAAATTACTGATGCTACAATTATTTTTCCAAATGCTTCGTATTCAGGTTCTGGTGGTGCTCTTATTTCGGGAAACAAAGTTCAACTACTTTATCTTGATCCAAAAACAAATAAGTATACAAATGTTTTCCCTTCAGGTACTACTGTTGCCTGGTTTTTAAAAGCAAGTGGTTTTAGTGCAGGTACAATTAGATCAAGTGTAACCTATTATTCCGATTCACGTTTTAATCCCGAAACTACTCCCGAAACACGCATTCACAACGTATTGCTAAAAGATAATGCACGTAAATTGTTGTTGTTGGGTTTCGAAGATTTGAATAGAAATGGTTCTTCCGACGAAGATTTTAATGATGCTGTATTTTATTCAACTGTAACTCCTTATACAGCTGTTCAAACCGATTTTTATAGACCAATTGATACGCCAACCGATACTGATGGTGATGGCGTTGGCGATTCGCTCGATGAATATCCGAATGATAAAAATAAAGCATTTAATAATTATTATCCTTCTAAAAACAATGTTGGAACAATAGCATTTGAGGATTTATGGCCTAATAAAGGCGATTATGATTTCAACGATTTGGTTATCGATTATAATTTTAATCAGGTTTCGAATGCCGATAATAAAATAGTTGAAGTTAATGCAGCACTTACCGTACGTGCCATTGGTGCTTCGTATCGCAATGCATTCTTAATTCAGTTTAATACAACTCCCGATAATGTAAAATCGGTTACAGGTCAATATTTAACAAAAGACATTTTCAGTATAAATGCTAATGGTACCGAAAAAGGACAAACAAAAGCTGTAGTTCCAATTTTTGACGATTCGTTTAAAGTTCTACAATATACCGGTTCAATTGTAAATACAATTGTTGGAGGAAGTTACAGTGCTCCCAAAACTATAAATGTAAAAGTGGAATTTAATACACCTATAGCTTTAAGTGATTTTGGTACAGCACCTTACAATCCATTTATGGTGTTAAATGGCGAACGTGGTAAAGAAGTACATTTGCCCGCTAGTGCTCCTACCGATTTGGTTGATAAATCGCTTTTTGGAACTGGCGATGATAACACCGATTTGAATGCTAAAAAGTATTATATGTCTGATAAGTATTTGCCTTGGGCAATTAATCTTCCAGTTCAGTTTGCTTATCCTGCTGAAAAACAGGATATAACAAAATCTTTTTTAATGTTCAATAACTGGGCAAATAGTAGAGGCTACAACTTTATGGATTGGTATATGGATAAAAACGGATACCGTGATGCTTCAAAATTATATGTAAAAAAATAAAAACTGTAGAGACGGGGCGCGGCCCGTCTCTTATTGCCGTAAAGACGGGGCGTTCTTGATTAATTATCGTAAAGACGGGGCGCGCCCCGTCTCTACAAAATATAAACTTTAAAAAAAACAATTGTATCATGAAAAAGAAAATTTTAATTGTAGATGACAAAGCAGAATTTCGCCGTCTAACAAAAACTATTTTATCAGGTAATTATCAAGTAGAAAGTGCCGAAAATGGTGTAGAAGCATTATCTTTGCTACAGAATGGGTATATGCCCGATTTGATTGTGAGCGACCTCATGATGCCGGTTCTTGGTGGTAGGGACCTTGTTGACCAACTTAAGGCTTCTGGAGCATTCAAGCATATTCCAATAATTATTCTGTCGAGTATTGACAAGACCGATGAAAAAATTAAATTGATTAAGATGGGTGCCGACGATTATCTCGAAAAACCATACAACCCTAGTGAGTTAGTGGTTCGTATCGAAAAGCTTTTGAGAGATTAAATTTTTAATCCTCAATTTGCAATCTTTCTCGTTATTAATATTAATTGTCAACCTGTAATTGTTAAATTTATGAATCAACACATTGCCTATCTTGGTAAAAATTCAGATTTTGCCAAATCAATTCAACGCTCGGATATTCAAGTTACAATTTACCGCCATCCGAACGAGATACTGAAAAACTTTACTACATTAGAATTGCTAATTTACGAAGAGAATGATGAAAATGCAATCGAAACTCTTCGAAATTTAAAAACCCTTTTAGCAAAAAGTAAAATAGTTTTTTTTGTTGTTAATAATATTATTCCGGCTTCTGAATACCTTAAAATCGGTGTACACGATGTTTTTACTTTTGATGTGAAACCAGAAGTTCTACTCAAAAGATTCGAATTTGTAAAAACGCATTACAACGATTTAGTCAATACTAAAAAGGATATAGTGGAACCTTTCAAATTGCCTTTGTGGAAACGAACTTTTGATATTATCTTTGCAGGTAGCGTTTTACTTTTTTTATTCCCAATTTTTCTTGTTTTAATAATTGCCATCCGATTGGAATCGAAAGGAAAATTTTACTATGCTGCGCCTCGAATAGGTACAGGATATCAGGTTTTTGGATTTTTGAAATTCCGAAGTATGTATACTGATGCCGATAAGCGTGTAGACGAATTGATGAAGAAAAACCAATATCAAGCTGCAAAGGTTGACGAAACTGAAACAGAGAAATCGAGCTACGAACCAATTTCTTCAGGCGATACAGTTTTAATACACGACGATGGTTTTATTTCGGAAGAAAAAGTACAACAATTGAAAGCAGAAAAACGCGAAAATGCATTTTTTAAAATGGCAAACGACCCGCGAATAACCAAAGTTGGTCGCATTCTTCGCAATACAAGTATCGACGAATTGCCTCAGTTTATAAATGTACTCAAAGGCGATATGTCGATTGTAGGTAATCGTCCGCTGCCGCTTTACGAGGCCGAATTACTTACTACCGACCAATGGTCGAAGCGATTTTTGGCGCCAGCCGGCATCACCGGATTGTGGCAAGTTACAAAGCGTGGCGGTTCCAATGCAATGTCGGCCGACGAACGCAAACAACTTGATATTGAATATGCTGAGAATTTTTCGTTTTGGTACGATATTAAGATATTATTGAAAACAATTCCAGCAATGTTGCAACACGAAAATGTTTAGATATGAACCGAATTTATTCTTTGGTACTAATGATGTTATTTACCTTATCGGTTTTTGCTCAAACAACAGTAAAAACCGATAGTGTAAGTAATGCGCTGTCTTTCGATAAACTTATTATTCCAAGTTTAGAAGTCTGCATTCAGTCGGCTCTTACCAATTCGCCATTACTCAAAGCCAACGATCAGCAAATCGAAAAATTGTTGGAAGAAATTAAAATCAAGAAAAAATCGTGGTTGGATTATATTCAAATTGATGCCAATTCGCGTTATGGTTTATTCAATATGCTTACTATGTCGCAAACCACAGGGGGAGCAGATATCGCCGTACAGCAGGCCAAAGAACAGTTTAATTATTTTGCAGGACTTACCATAAAATTGCCACTTTCGTATTTTGTAAGTAACAAGAGCGAACAGAAAATACTGAAACACAGCATTAAAGAGTCGGAGCTTAAGAAAGAAGAATTGAAAAATGAAATTTCGAAATTGGTTGTGGTGGAGTATTTTAAACTCAAAAACTTTTCGGACCTTATTAATGCACAACAAAACAACCTTCAAACTACGCAAATCGACTACTTAAAGGCAAAGAAAGATGTACAAAATGGAATGCTCGGCATGACTGAGTTTGCCAGTATTTCTACTTCGTACACCAAAGCAGTTGAGGCATTTACAAAAACAAAAAACGATTATTATACCCAGTTTTATATTCTTAAAATTCTGACAGGTTCTAATCTTCAACAAACTGCCTTATGAATATTATTCGATTCCTTAAAATAATTTCAGGTAAATTTTTGTATATACTACTCATTCCCATTGTGGTAGGAGCAGTTGTGTTTTTTCTGACAAAAGATTTACCAGTGAAATATGCCACATCGGCATCTGTATATTCAGGAGTTACTTCCAATAGCGGTTTGGCTGTCGATATTATTAAAGTGGATAATGTGGCTACACAGAACGAGTATAATAATTTGATGACTATTCTGAAATCTAACTCGCTTTTTGAAGATATATCGCTACATTTACTTACCCAGCACCTAATTCAGACAAAACCCGTAAAGGAAATTATTTCGGAAAAATCGTTTGCAGAACTTCAAAAATCGGTTCCAGATAAGGTGAAAAAATTGGTGGTGAAAGGTAATTTCGATAAAACCTACAGCAATCTGAAAGGTTTTATTGAGCAGGACGAAAAGAATTTTATATATCGAACCATGAATTATGGTCATAAGTATTATAGTGTTCAAGCACTTTCAAATATTAAAGGTGAACGACTAACTAACAGCGATTTAATAAAAATAAGTTACGAAGCAGAAGATCCTGGAATTTGTTTCAATACCGTAAAATTTGCCACCGAAATTTTTGTTGAACGTTATAGTACTCTCAAAATTAGTCAGTCCAATTCGGCTGTAGCTTATTTTGAGCAACAACTCATGTTAGCTGCCGAAAAACTGAATAAGGCTGAACAGGAATTGCTCAATTTCAATATTGATAACGATATTATAAACTATTACGAACAAACAGAGCAGGTTACTACACAACAGGAAAAAATTGAAGTTCGTTTGCAAGAAGTAAAAATGGAGTATGAAGCTTCGGAGGCTGTACTTGCAAAACTCGAAACCGAGGTTGAAAAACGTTACAATATTAATTTACGCAATTCCGACATTCTTCGCATTCGCCAGCAATTGGTGGACTATAATAATGCCGTAACAGCCATTGAACTTGACGAAAAATCTTCCAATCGTAATCAGCTTTCATCTCTCAAAGCTAAACGCACCGAGATTGAAAAAGCACTCGAAAATAAAATTGACTCACTCAACATCTACGAAAATAAAAGTCAGGGTATTGAATCACAGAAAATGCTTTCGGAGTGGTTGGATGCTGTAAAAAATCATGAAAATTTCGGAGCTTTGTACAAATCTATGAAGATTCGCCAAATTGATTTCATGAAACAATTTAAACGCTATGCACCTCTCGGAGCTACTATCAAACGTATTGAGCGTGAAATAGATGTGTACGAACGCGAATATCTGAGTATTTTACACTCGTTAGGTATGGCAAAACAAAATCAGCAAAATATTGATATGCGTTCAAATATGAAAGTATTCGACAAGGCTCAATTTCCGATAAATTCTATTGCTTCGAAAAAGAAACTATATGTCATTGCTGCTGCTTTGTTTTCGTTAATATTTTATTTGTTAGCAGTGTTTATAATCGAATTAATGGATTCGCGCGTAAAAACGCCATCTTTGCTCGCTAAACTTACGGAACTCGAAGTTGTGAGTGCATTTAACGATGTCTCGAATAAAAAATATAAGTTCTCGGAGTTTATTATCGAAAAGGCATCGCTTTTAATTTACGAGAAATTGAAAGTGCTTTCGTTGGATAAACCAAAACCCTTCGTTGTTCAGATATTTAGTAGTTGGGATGCCGCTGGAAAACTTTTTACAACGCAGCAAACTTCAAGCGAAATTGTACGACATGGTTTTACAGTCACCATCGTAAGTTTTGATAAAAATCCGGTTGAAAATGCAGACTCTATTGTAATTAATTTGAACGATCGCTTGTTGAAATTTGATAATTATACTGATTTATTAAAGGCCGAAAATATAAATACCGATTTTGTGTTGGCAATTTTTCCTCCTGTAAGTAATGGTTTCGAAAATTCGGTTATTATTAATACTGCACAGGCTAATTTTACGGTTTTTGATGCCGGAACATCGTGGTCGGATGCCGATAATTTTATGTTGAATAAATTGAAACTGTTGGTAACCAACAATTTATTTGCAATTCTTACACGAGCTTATCCCGATAATTTGGAAGAGATGTATGGCGAAATACCTAAAAAAAGGTCATTCATTCGTGTTTTTATTAAAAAAACGCTCCGAAGAATTATTCATTAACCGTAGAGACGAGGCGTGCCTCGTCTAAATGTAAAAATAGGCGTGCCTCGTCTAAATGTAAAAATAGGCGCGTATCGTCTAAATGAATAAATGTAGTCTCGTCTTTAAATTTCAAATCAATGAGTGTAAATCCTTCCATCGACAATTTCAATGTAAAGTATGCTGCCCTTGTTGTATCGGTCAGTTTATTTTTTATTGCGCTTATTGTTGGTGCTATTTACTTTTTCTCGAAAGATAATTTTGTTGCAGGTGTTGCTTTGTTGGTTTTGCCATTTCCCATTTTATACCTCTATAAATTTTTATCCAACCCTCGAATCGGTTTTGTATCAGTGCTTGTAGCCAACTATTTTGCTATCGGCTTGTCGCGTTACATACCTGCACCAGTTGGTTTAACGGTCGATGCTTTATTATTCCTAACCCTATTGGCAGTTATTTTTAGTCAGTTTAATCAGAAGGTAGAATGGAAAAACGCTGGTACCGATTATACCTACTTTGTAATTCTTTGGTTTGCAATGACTTTGTTTCAGTTGATAAACCCTGAGGCAGTTAGTCGCGAAGCGTGGTTTTACGCTATGCGCGGACAGGCGTTTTATTTGGTTCTGACAGTGCCTTTGGTGTATCTAGTTTTCAATAAACCCCGCGATTTACAATTGTTGATTACACTTTGCGCTTGGTTCACTTTACTCGCTGTTGCAAAGGGACTTATGCAAAAATATATGGGTGTCGACCGTTGGGAGCAGGTGTGGCTCAATCAGCCCGGAAACCGAAGTACCCATATTCTTTTCGGTCAGTTACGTGTGTTTTCGTTTTATTCCGATGCTGGTACTTTTGGTGGTTCAATGGGCTATTTTGGTGTGATTTTTACGGTGTTGGGCATTCACGAAGATGTGAAGCGTCGTAAATATTTTTATTATATTGTTGCTATTGCAGCTCTGTATGCCATGCTTATTTCAGGTACTCGAAGTGCCATAGCAGCACCAATTATGGGCTTCGCGCTATACACTATTTTATCAAAACGGTTCAAAGTCATGTTTTTGGTCGGTTCCATCTTATTTGTGATATTTTTTATACTCAAATATACCATGATAGGGCAGGGCAATTACGATATTCGACGTATGCGAAGTGCTTTTGCTGAGGATAATGCTTCACTTAATGTGCGTCAAGAAAATCGAAAGTTATTTGCCGAATACCTTCAAACCCGACCGTTTGGTGGTGGTATTGGTTCGTCGGGCAATTGGGGATTACGCTTTAGTCCGGGCACTTTTTTGGCCGAAACAGCTACCGATGGTTGGTACATTCAAATTTGGGCAGAACAAGGTATTGTTGGTATAACATTTTACCTGATTATGATTGTTTACTTTTTTGCAAAATCTGTTTTCTTAATATTCTTCCGACTTAAAAAGCCAGAAAATATTCATAAAGCCATTGCGTTTGTGTCGGGAATGGCAGGATTGATGGTAACATCGTACAGTGCTTCGAGTTTGGGGCAAATGCCAAATACCATTATTGTAGCAGCTTCAGTTACCCTTATTTCGCTTATGCCCAAATGGGAGAAAAATGAGTTGTAGCAGTTTTTATTACAGCAAAAAAGTTATTATACGACAGCATTTTTATTTATTAAGCTACAAGTAATAGTTTTAGTATGTATTATATTTGTCCAAAATAAATAAAAGACAAATATACTTTTTAATTCCATTGATAAAACAATCATTCAAAACTTTAGCTGCATAGATTTTTCAAAATTTCATATTGAAAAATTTTCAAATTATTAAATTATTATGTTGCAGGGAGAAAAAATTATTTGCATTGCCAATACCAGTTGGTTTGGTAATTACGCCAAATCAACCGTTCAATTATTAGAACGATTAGCCAGAAATAATCGGGTACTTTTTGTTGAATATCCATACACTGTTAAAGATATTTACGCCACACTTCGTGGCAGGCAAAATGCACCAATCAAACGTATGCTGGGCATCGAAAATCGTTTACAGTTGATTGATACGAACGTTGGCAGTCAGGTTTATAATTTGGTTATTCCACCCGGAATTCCCGTGTTTTTTCTTAAAAACGAACGCATTTTCAATCTGCTTTTTCCGATTAATGTGCTGATATACAAGATTACATTAAAATGGGCAATGCGAAAAATTGGCATGAAAAATCCCATTACAATTACGGCTTATAATCCAATTTATGGCTTGTCGTTATTACACCAATTGGGCGAAAAATCGCATATATATTATTGTTACGATGGTGTAGAATCCGTTTTTTTTGGTAAACGAATCTTTGAAATTGAAAACAGATTTTCGAAAAGAGTGAATGGCATTATCACTACATCGGATTTTCTGAATGCTGAAAAAAAGAAACTTAATCCAAAAACTTTTGTTGTAAAAAATGGTGTTGATTTTCCGGTGTTTAGCAAGTTTTCGAAAACCGAAGTGTATAATCGCGAACGCAAACGAGTTGGTTTTATTGGTAGTCTCGACCCGCGTTTCGATATTGATACAGTTGAATATGCCATCAGTAAGTTGCCACATTTCGATTTCGAATTTACAGGCGATATGCGCAACGAGGCTTTAAAATCACGCTTGAAAAAATTCAGGAATGTGAAATTTTTCGACCCGATAAAACCAAACGATGTTCCTGAATTGCTTGCAAATTACGATGTGGGTATTATTCCGTATATTGTAAATGAGGTGAATAAAAATATTTATCCGCTTAAAATAAATGAATATTTGGCTGTAGGTGTGCCTGTTGTTATGAATGCGTTTGCCAGTTTACCTGAGTTCGAAGGATTGGTAAGTGTGGCATCGGATAAAGATGATTTTGTGCGTAAACTCATTGCCGAAACCGAAAATGATACGCAACAACTAATAAAAAAACGGATTGATTTTGCTTCTTCAAATTCGTGGGAAGCACGTACCGAAAGCTTTGGAA
>CAZEEN010000010.1:23494-35987 GCA_964511115.1 uncultured Paludibacter sp.
TATGTATTACAGGAATATAGCTAATATGAATGAGGTGATAATCAAACGTTTGAGCATTTTACCTCGCGATTTCGATTTAATTGTAGGTGTGCCTCGTAGTGGTATGTTGCCGGCAAATCTTATTGCTCTATACCTAAGTAAACCTTTTACCGATATTCATTCATTCCGAAACGGTCATATATATAAAGCAGGAGAACGCGGACAATTTATTGATGTAAAGGAGTTTAAGAAAATTTTAATTGTCGACGACAGTATTGCTTCGGGCTCAGCTATGACAAAAGCTAAAGAGTTAGTTAAAGAAGTTAGCAGTGATTTTGATGTTAGTTTTTGTGCTGTTTATGTTGTTCCAGGTAAAGAAAATATGGTTGATTATTTTTTTGAACCGGTGCCATTGCCTCGTTATTTTCAATGGAATATATTGAATCATAGCGATTTGGAAAAATCGTGCTTCGATATCGATGGTGTGCTTTGTGTCGATCCGTTGGATGAACAAAACGATGATGGCCCCAAATACATTGATTTTATTTTGAATGCAGCTCCACTTTATATTCCAAAAAGTAAAATTGGTACTTTGGTAACTTCGCGTCTCGAAAAATACCGCAAAGAAACCGAAATTTGGTTACAAACGCATGGTGTTAAATATAATAAGTTGGTAATGTTGGACTTGCCCGATATGCGTGCCCGTCAAAAAGCAAATAGTCATGGGCAACACAAAGCAAATTCATATAAAGAGTCGCAATACAAACTGTTCTTTGAAAGTTCGCTGCATCAAGCCCTAGAAATCAACCGAATAACTGGCAAGCCCGTATTTTGTACCGAAAATTTTGAAATGATTTTTGATGCACAATCCTTTGCTTACAACGTGAAAAGTGGAAAGTATTTTCCAGGATTACGAAAAATTGCTCTAAAAATCAGGGATAAATATTTTAGGAAATAATGAATGATTCTAGTTCGATAAGTTATTATCCTTTACAAACAAAACCATCCAATTGTAGAGAATAACAACATGTTGCATCCTTTTGATAATTAGATGTTTTTTTCTTGACGTTTTTGATATAAAAAATGGCTGTTCGAAAATGTATCGAACAGCCATTTTTGTTATAAAATTCTCTATTACTTCACTTCGGGTTTCATAACTACTTCGAGCACATTGCCTTGCTCAATAATCGATTTAAGCGTTTTTTGAACTAATTCGGGGTTTAATGCCTCTACCGATGATTTGTAATCTTTCAACAAGTCAATTTTATCTTGATAAAAACGCACGACACTTGCCTGCCACCAATTATTGTTTTCAATATCTTCGGTGTGTTTTTTCAATAAGTTTTCTTTCACTTTCTGTAAGTCGTCGGCACGTGGACCGTTTTTAACTATTTCGGCCACTTCGGCATGAATAATTCCTAATAAACGTGCTTGTTTTTCAGGGTCTGTATCGAATTGCATCATAAGGGTTGCTTCGCTAATTGGAGTATTGCTTAAACTACCACGAACACCAACACCATACGAGCCACCTTCTTTTTCGCGAATACTTTCTAAGTAGCGCATATTCAGCACGCTGCCAATTGCTGTCATTACCGTACGGTTTTGAACAGTATAAGGCATTTTAGCACTATAAAGTATAAAATTCGAAGCTTTATTTATTTTCATTTCGCGCGCAAAAGTATTATTCACTTTGCCTTGTGGTTTACGAATTTGCAAATCGGTAAATTTCTCACCACCTTTTTTCGATTTTAATCCTCCCAAGTAAGTTGTAATGGCTTTTTGCACATCAGCATTTTCGGGGTCAATACTTCCTACAAATACAAATGTAAAATCGGCAGGTACTGCAAAACGTTCTTTGTAGATTTCCAATGCCTTATCCTGACTAATTTTGTCTAAAGCGGCTAAATCCATTAACACGGTACGAGGATGGTGATTACTGAGCATCACACTTACCGAATCGCTAAACGAACGACGTGGATCTGTAGCTGCATTTGCCAAACTAGCCTTGTACATATTCATCATGGCACTGAATGCATTGTCGTCTTTACGAGGTGCTGTAAAATACAAATATACTAATTGCATCATGGTTTCGAAATCTTTCACCGACGAGTTTCCTGTGAATCCTTCTTCGTAAGTAGCAATATTTGGATTTACATTGGCAATTTTACCTGTCAGCATTTTACCCAGTTCTATCGAGTTATAAGTAGCTAAACCATTATTTGCAACAACTCCGGCTGCAACAAGAGCTGAATAAACATCAGCAATATTCTTCACTTTTGAACTTCCACCCTCGCTAAATGCCGATAATAAAATTTCGTCCTGTTTAAATTTGGTTGGTTTAATAATTACTTTCACACCATTATTTAAAACCCACTCGGTAGTTCCATAAGCCTCATTTTTAGTCGCTTTCTTTATTTTTCCAGCTTTAGGAGCTTTTTCGATTAATGGTTTATTCATATCCTCTTCGGCTTTTGCCTCCAATTTTGCATTTTTCGAATCGACAATTGCTGCAAGCACTTCTTCTTTCGTAGGAATTTTTACGGCTTCTTTTTCGGGCGATTGAAACGAAACAATCAAATTCTCATCAGTAACATATCGCTTCGCCATTTGATTTACATTCACTGCATTTAGTTTTGGCAAAATCATTTGTAAAGTTTGATATTCCCACTCAATACCCGGTATTACTTCATTATCTAAAAAATGACGAACATACTCGCGTACCAACGAATTGTTTTTCTGATTTTCACGGTCGTTATAAGCAGTTTCAATTTGTTTTAGCAAATTTATTTTAGCACGTTCCAATTCTGAGTTAGTAAATCCAAAACGTTTTACTTTTTCGGCTTCCAATAGAAGTGCTTTCAAACCTTCCATCTCGCGTCCTTCGTGCGGCATGGCTATCATTTGAAAAGCATCTTTCGATTTTACAATATCACTATAGCCTGCAAAACCTGCTACAAAAGGAGCATTTGCCTGCTGCGTAATTTCCTCAAAACGATTTGCCATCATAGTAGAAATAAGCTGATTGATAACACCAACCATATAACCATTTATCGATAATTTCATTTCGGCAGGCATCACATCGTGTTTGTACTCCATATCAATACGTGTGTATTTAGCTTCGGGATCTTTTACATACGAAATAATAGGTTCAATATTGTTCTGAATCTCATAAATGGGTCGTTCACCGGTATTAGCTTTTGCAGGTATATCAGCAAACATAGTTTTAATTTTGGCTTCTACTTTGTCAACATCTACATCGCCAACAATAAGTATAGCCTGCAAATCAGGACGATACCATTTTTGGTAAAAATCACGAATTGTTTTATACGCAAAATTATTAATTACAGCTGTATCGCCAATTATATCACGCTTAGAATACTGTGAATTCGGATATTTTTGTTTATTTGCTTCTTTCCACATGCGGCGTTCGGAACCTGCTCCTGTGCGCCATTCTTCACGAATCACACCGCGTTCGGAATCAATTTCACTTCCTTCGAGCGAAATAAAACCCGACCAATCGTGTAAAACCAACAAAGCACTATCAATAATGCTTTCACGCGTTGTAGGCACATCCGACAAGTTGTATACTGTTTCGTCGAGCGAAGTGTAAGCATTAATATTTGTTCCAAATTTTACACCTATTGTTTCTAAATAGTTGATAATTCCTTTCCCTGGATAGTTTTTTGTCCCGTTAAAAGCCATGTGTTCCAAAAAATGCGCCAATCCGTTTTGGTCGTCGTTTTCCAAAATAGCACCCACATTTTGAGCTATATAAAACTCAGCTCTATTTTTTGGTAAATTATTTGCCCTGATATAATAGGTCAATCCATTTGGAAGTTTTCCGTACCTTACCTTAGGGTCAACGGGTACATTTTGTGAGGGTTGTGCACTTAGAGTTGTTATTATTAGCAATAACAAACTTAAAATTAAAGGTTTAATAATTCTCATATTACGTAAAGTTTAAAAAATTAATTACTAAAAAAATATTTCGACAAAGTAAAGCATTTTTTTCCAAAAAACAAAATTTATTTATTGTTTAACGATAATTTTCAAAAAAAACCAAACGACAAAAGCTACAAGATTCTAAAAATTGTTGTATACTTGTATTCGCAAATTAAAAATATAAATTTAAACTTATCAGCATCATTAAATTAAAGCAAAATGCATGTAAATTCAATTTTTATGAAAAAAACAGGAGTAATCGCTGCAATTATTTTGTCGGGCACGACAATGTTTGCGCAAACATCAAAAAACGATGATGTTCGCTACGACCAGTATGGCAAAAAAGTAGACAGAACACCTTTAATTGCTGAAATGCGTAATGGCGTTTTAGTTTTCGAAACTCCCAAACAGGATTACAGACTTTGGTACGATGTACGCGTACAAACCGATGGTCAATTCTTTCTGAACGACGATTTAAACCCTATCGGTAATGGAATTACCATCCGTCGAGCCCGTTTTGCCGTAAAAGCTAACCTGACCAAAAACTGGTACGGCGAAATTGACCTCAATGTATCGAATGGAGCGTTGGAATTGGAAGATGCTATTATTCAGTACAATTTCACTAATTTCATGGAAGGATTAAGTACCCGAGTTGGTAATTTCAAAGAACAATTTTCTATGTCGCAAACTTCTTCATCGCGTTATTTAAACTTTATGGAACGCGCTATGGTGGTGAATACTTTTGCACCTTCGCGTCATATTGGCTGGGATGCAACCTACAATTCTCCCCGATTTTTAGTTGCCGGTGGTGTGTTTTTTCAGGAAATTAAAGATTTGGAGATTCTAACGTATGTGGAAGATAACAACAAAGATTTTGGTCGCGACCAAGGCTATTCATTGACAGGAAAATTTATTTTACAGCCATTTGGCGACAATAAAGATTACGGTATTCATGCCGCTTATGGCTATTCGTACCGCACTCCAAAAACAGATGTTGCACCTGGCGAATACGGCATGGCACGTTACAGCACCCGTTCGTTGAGTAGCATTAACCGCAAAAAATATTTGGATACCGATTTAATTCCTGAATTGAAAAGTCAAACCATTTCGAATATTGAAATTGCGGGATTTTACAAAGGTTTAGGTGTGCAGAGCGAAATTATTAACAGCAACACATTCCGCAACAATAATTTAGCAACCCTCAATTTTGGTGGTTTTTATGCACAAGCTACATACCTGCTTTTTGGTGGCAGTCAGGTGTACGACAAAGCTCAGGGTGAATTTAATCAGCCCGACAAAGGTAAAAAATGGGGCGATATGGAGTTAACTTTCCGTTACGATTATATCAATCTGAACGACAAAGATATAATGGGTGGTTCTGCCGAAGGTTATACGGCTGGTTTGAATTTTTATGCTTCGAAAAATTTCAAAATGCAGGTTAACTACAGTTATTTAAACCACGACCGTTATGCAAATGGCAAAGGAAAACTATTTGTAGGACATGATTTAAATGGTGCTTTAACCAAAGACCCAACCAAAGTGGCTGATGCAAACGGTAAGGCAGGAGATGATTATGGTCAAATAGGAATTCGTTGTGAAATTGATTTTTAATGTATCAAATATTAAAATTTTAAATAATATGAAAATAAAATTATATTCAGCAATTATTCTTGCTGTAATCTTTACAAGTTCATGCGTTGAAGACTTGATTTATGTTGGACCTCCAACGATTTCAACAGTTGCAATTAATCCAATAGCCCCTGCCCCCGAGGATATTGTTACTGTAAGCGCAAATGTTACCGACTTAAAGGGCATAAAAAGCGTTATGCTAAATTACAAAATTGACGATGGGGCTTATGTTTCAATTGATATGACTGGTGGGCCAACATTTACGGCAACTATTCCAGCACAAGCTACCGATAAGTCTGTATACTATTATATTGAAGCTACAAATAATTCAATGATTAAACAAACAACAGATGTTTCATTCTATAAAATTGGAGCACCCTCAATTTTAATCAATGAGATATTTTCACGTGGTGTGGCCGGGGATGTCGATTGGGTTGAAATTTATAACAACTCTGATAAATCTGTAAACATAAGTGGATACAAAGTTTATGATTCGGGAGGAAACGATGGTGGAAAACCAAAAATGGAAGCTCCTGCAGGAACAATTATGCTACCTCATGGTTTTTATGTTTTTGTGGTAGATGATGCAACTACGGCTTTCCCTGTAGGATCGAATTTTGGATTAAGCAGTGGTGGTGAAAAAGTATGGTTAGAAAATGCTACAGGACAAGTTATTAACCAGGTTGATTTACCTGCCGTTACAGATGCAACTCATTCCTACGGAAGGAAGCCGGATGGTTCTGTTGATTTCTTTTTCCTTACAAATCGCACAAAAGGTGCATCGAATAACAATTCACCTGTTTTAGCAAATTAAATAAATTCAATCATTAAGGTATTAAGAAAATTCAGAAGGACAGCATCAAACTCAATGCTTCTTAACTCCTTAATGGTTTAAGCACAAAAAATTTACAATAATAAAAAAGATTATGGCAAAAGAAGAATTAAAAATCGGTGAGGTTTCGAAACCTCGTTTTGAGTTCCGCTCATTCGGACAAAATTTTGATGCGGCTGCAAAGCGCATGGCTCGTTTATCGATGCCGATTCCTGAAAAAGTATGGGAACGTTATTCGGATGAGATTTATATCCTATCGCGCACAAATGATATTAATAATACCAAAATTCGCGATGGGAAAATGGATATCAAAACCTACATACAAACAGTTGATGGTTTGGAACAATGGAATCCACTTATGAAAGGTGAATTTCCTATTGCTGCAAAAGTGCTTACCGAAGAAGTATTTCCTGCTTTTATGGTAGAAATGCCAGCACTTACCAAAGACGTGATAACTTACGAAGAGTTTATTGCAATGATTGAAGCACATCCCGATTTGGCTGCTGTTAAAGTTCACAAGCAACGTTTTGGCTATATGGTAAATAATACCTTGTGCGAATATGGTGAAGTACTAATTAATGGCGCTAAAGTGGTTACTATTAACTCCGAATCGACCGAAGTGGAAGACATTCTGAAAACAATCAAAGAATGTGGTCTCGAAGGCATTGAAAATATCAACTACCTACAAGCTATCAAACGCGTTATTGGATTTATAAACAAGCCTTTGGCGAATTAAATTTAAGAAAAATGGCACAAGAAATAGAAAAAAAATTTTTAGTAAAATCCGATGCTTTTAAAGCACAAGCCTCTAAAGAAACCCGTATTACGCAAGGTTACTTATCTTCGATACCCGAACGTACAGTTCGTGTACGCATAAAAGGCAGTAAAGGATTTATCACTATCAAAGGAATTGGTAGTGCAAGTGGTGCAAGTCGCTACGAATGGGAGAAAGAAATTCCGGTGGAAGAAGTAGAAGAACTTTTGAAAATTTGTGAGCCGGGTGTAATTGACAAAACCCGCTACGAAGTTAAAAATGGTCCTTTCAAATTTGAAGTGGACGAGTTTTATGGCGAAAATCAGGGACTTACAGTTGCAGAAATTGAGCTAACAAGTGAGACTGACAGCTTTGATAAACCTGAATGGTTGGGCGAAGAAGTAACAGGAGATGTAAAATACTACAACTCCATGTTAATGAAGAACCCATATACGAAATGGTGAAAACATTGACTATTTGGTCATTTACAACTTACCAATAAAGACAATAATACTGACAGTGGTTTAACGGCCACTGTCGGTTGTTATTGTTATATTTATGACAAAAATCAGCTTTAAAATATCGTTTCTTTTTACGTTGTCAATGCTCCTTTCTTCTTGCGTAAAAGATATTGGCACCGACATTAAACTTGCTGAAAAAGATTACGAAGAGTTTCCGACTGCTGTTTCGGGCTTATCGGGTCTGTGTTTTTCGGCCGATAGTTCATTTTTGATGGCGGTGAGCGATAAATTTGGAATTTATGAGCTGAATTTTAATGGAACTACCAAACACAAATTAGACTACAATGGCGGTAACGATTTTGAAGCTATTGCATTTAACTATAAAACAAAGAGTTATTTGTTAGCAGATGAAACAAATATGACCATTTCAGTTTTGAATGCTGACCGAACATTGACACAAATTACAAAAGTAATTGTGGATGGCGGTATTAGCAACAAAGGCCTGGAAGGGTTGACTTATGGCGAAGATACTTTATATATAGCCAACCAAGAAGCACCTACGGTGCTTATAAAATACGATTTAAAGGCGAATGCTGAAAAACTCCGAAAAACTGTAACTTTTGCCGGTTATTTGTCGGATGTATGCTACGACCGCACTGACAAAACGCTTTGGATTTGCGATAGTTTGCAAAAAATGTTGTATCATTGTTCGTTAAATGGTGTTGTTATTGCTTCGCAATCCATTGATTTTGTACCAAAAGCAGAAGCATTAGTTATTGACCGAAAAAATAATATTGGCTGGATAGGTTGTGATCTGACAGGCAATCTTTATAAAGTAAAATTAAAAATTTAAGTTTAAGATATGAGCGAATCACAAAAAAATACTTCTGCAACAGTTGAACCCGAACTGACCGAAAATACTACGTTTGACATACTCGACATGAATAATTATCGGGTCGAAAAACTACGAAAAAACGAAAAGGTCGGTTTCGAACGTTGGATGGAAATTTTGGGTGGTCCATTGGCAATTTTGACTTTTATCTATATTTATTACTTTTCGAACATCCCATTTTTAAACGACATAAACCCCGAAATTTTAAAAGAAGATGCCGTTAAACGCTTCAAAGATTTAGGAACTGAAAGTTTTTCACGAGCGAATTATGCCATGTTGGCCATTTTTGCAGCTTCCATCATTTTATGGATTACTGAGTCAATTCCAAATTATTTGACATCGCTTTTTGTCATTATTGCCATGGTACTTACGGGTGTTACTACCGAAAAAGTGGCTTATGCCCAACTCGGACATCCTGTTATGTGGTTAAATATCTTATCGTTTGTATTGGCAAGTATGTTGGTGAAAACTAAAGTTGCCAAGCGTTTTGCTTTGTGGTTTGTACTTCGTTTCGGTAAAAATGCCACTTGGATTTTCTTTAGCTTTATTGTTATAAATATCGTTTTATCAATATTTATCTCAGCTACAACAGCCAAAGCAACAATTTTACTCCCCATTTTTATGGTAATTGCTGCAATTTATGGTGCTCGCCCCGATAGCCGCAATAATTTTGGTCGAAATATCGTTTTGCAGAATCTATTTCAAATCAATATTGGTGCAAGTGGCTTTATCACAGGCTCGGGAGCCAATTTGTTGGCCGGTTCGCTTATCGCCGGTTCGTTGGGAGTTTCGTTTTTTGGTTTTCAGGATTGGTTTATAGCTGCGTTTCCGTTGTGCATGATTCTGATTCTGATTGGTTGGTTTGTGGGTACAAAACTCATTTTCCCAATGAAACCCGAAGAGCGTCTACCGCAAATTGAAGGCGGCATGGCACGTCTAAAGACAGAATTCGTTTCGCTTGGAAAAATGACCATTGATGAGTACAAATCCATTGCCATCTTTGTTATTGTTTTGATACTATGGGCAACCGATAAGCAACATGGTATATCGCAAACGGCTGTAGCTTTTATGGGGGCTGTTGTGGCTTTGCTTCCCCGAATTGGAGTAGTAAAATGGAACGATGTAGATATCCCCTGGCACTTAATGCTTTTCTCGGCAGGTGCTTACACACTTGGTTCAGGGCTTGAAGCTACCGATTTGCCAGCGAGTTTGGTCGATTTCGTTTTTACACATTTTGGGATTTCGGAGCAAACACCGTTTTGGATTTTGTATCTTGGAATGACCTTCGTAATGATTTTCAGTGGCATTTTGTTTCAGTCAAAAACCATGCGTGCACTTATATTTGTGCCTATTGCCATTGGTATTGCTCAAAAATTTAATTATCCCATTATGAGTTTATCGTTTCCGGTAGCATTACTAATTGAACATGTATATGTATTGCCGTTCAACAGCAAACCATCGGCATTACTCTATACAACAAATCATTACAGCATGTCCGATTCGTTTAAATACGGATTTACCATGATGGTTATTAGCTGGCTCATGATACTTGTTTGGGGACAAACTGTACTTAAATGGTTGGGGTATACGAATGGAGTGTTTTAAAGGGTTCATAAGGTTTATAAAGTTCATAAATAACTCAAAGCAAATAACGGCGTAGCCTAATAACGCACGAAGTGCAAATAACGGGCGAACTTGCCTGCGGCAGGCAGGGCCCAAATAACGCCAACGGCAAATAACGCGCAGCAAAAATAAATGATTTCAGTTAATACAAAAATACACGATAAGTTTTCGTTGGAATGTAAAATTGCTTACAAAGCACGGCGAAAAAAGAAGGTAAACGACTTTATGTTGAATACCTGGATTTTTGTGCCCAATAGTTTGGACATAAATCCCGCTACTTATTCGCGCGAAGATTTTTACAAAGACATTCGCACCAATATCCGACTAATTACACCCGTATTTTTGGTTCGTGATATAGCTACAGGCGATGCACTTCCACTCAAAAACCTGGAAACTGCAATGCGTCATTTGGCATCCACTCCTACCCGTAGTAATATTACCGAATACGAATATCAGATTAAAATGTTTTCGGCTATCTACAAAAGTGCCATCCGTGACCAGTTGGCCTATATTTTCAAAGCGGCTCCGAGCGACGATAGAGAATTGCTTATAACGAATTTTCTGGACGAAACGTCTGAAATTTTAGAAAGATACAGAAGCTTGGCAACCATTATTAAAACGCCAACAGTAAATAAAGTGGTGTATAATTACTACGCTTTTGGCGATGAATTTATGACCAATTTGACTGAAAAAGAATTATTCGGACTGCTTAATCAATTCAAACATATAAATGATATTGATTTACTAAAAAAACTGGAGCCACTCATTTTCCGTGCATTGGAAAAAGAGCGTGAACATAAAACTGCTTGTAACTATAAGCATGTTGAAGCTGATAGTCCAAATAAAAATAAAGATTTAATTTTCAGACTAGGTGCGCTTAAAAAATATGTTGAAAGCGATTTATTTATCAATGCCAAAAAGAAACGCGATGGTGTATGGATTGAACAAATTTATTTAAGTCTGGCTGCGGGGCTTTCCATGATTTTTGCTACTGCGGTGGCATTTTCGTTTCAGCAAACGTATGGCAATCTCACTATGCCATTCTTTGTTGCTTTGGTGGTGAGTTATATGCTGAAAGATAGGATTAAAGAGCTCTCGCGTTATTACTTTGCTCAAAAAATCAGCACCAAATACTACGACAATAAAACCAGCATCAGTGTTAAAGACAAGGAGATAGGTTTTAGTAAAGAATCGTTCGACTTTATTCTTGAAGAAAATGCTCCCCGCGATATAATTCGCGTTCGTAGTCGCATTCCTCTCATCGAAGCGGATAACCGTTATTCGAAAGAAAAAATTATCCTTTACCGCAAAACAGTGCATATTAATCGAAAAATGTTGGATGAGAATACCAGCTACGATATTGATGGTGTGGTTGAAATAGTGCGGCTTAACCTACTTTCGTTTATGCGAAAGACCGACAATCCCGAAGTTCCACTGTTTGTGCTTAACGAAAACGAAACCGTCGATAAAATTATGGGTATAAAAAATTATTATATCAATATTATTGTACAGTACAAATACGATGATGACGAAAAATTCAAACGCTATCGTGTTGGTTTTAATCGCGATGGAATAAATAGCATCGATGAAATGAAAGGTTGATGTGTTGATGATGAAGTAATCATAATCGAGGCAAGTCCGCTTTTTATTAGTTATGGTTCATAAAACGTTAATCGTAAATGTCTTTTCTGTGACCTAAAGCTATTATGTCAAACACAAGTTCAGTATCATAAATTACTCGGTAGTTTCCAACTCTAATTCTAAAACCAGCTCTACCTTTTAATTTCTAAAACCATGTGGGCGAGGGTTTTGACCTAAAGCCTCAATCGCATCAAGTATAGGCTCAGCAATATTATCCGAAAACTTATCTAAAGTTTTTTGTGCTTGTTTTGATAAAACGATATTATATACCATCATACATTTTCTTTTGAGTTTTTAAATAATCAGCAAATGAAATTCGTTCGCCTGAATCTTCTTTTTTCGCCGCGTCATAAAGGCGTATATCATCTAATTCATCTAACTCGTCGAGTAGCTTTTTATAATCCTTTTCGGGTAAAATAACCATTTTTCGCCCGGCAGTATCCTTTATGTATTGTGGTGATATTGTATGCATAATGGTTAAAATTAGTTGAATGCAAATATTGAAACTTTTTTCGAGTTCACAAGTGAGTATGTTATTAATTAATGACTTATTCACGACTCTCGCCCACCATAGGCACTTTGGCTAGCATAGGCTCTTTGCGTATATCTCGGTAAAAGCTAAGCTCTGTTTTGCATATTCAGAAACAAATTAAGGCTGAATTTCAAAAATTGAAGTTCATCCGTGATTTTTTAGATACCTCGCTTCGCTCGGCATGACAATGTGAACCGTGTGTTACATT
>CAZEEN010000011.1:0-35390 GCA_964511115.1 uncultured Paludibacter sp.
CATTTGGTGGCTTTCGCCTTGCATCATGCTCTTTGTTTCGGTCAATGCCACTGCATTGCGCCCTGTAAAATAAACCGTTGCACCCATTTCCGAACAGGCTATAGCCATTGCGCGACCGATTCCCGACGAAGCACCTGTAATCAGTACTTTTTTGCCTTCTATGGAAAATGGGTTCAACATGATTTAATATGCTTTTGGTGCTTATTAATTATTTTTAATCGCTTCAATAATTTCGGCATTGGTTTTCAGTTGTTTAAACTCTCTGCCTTCAATTATTACATCAAATTCTTCGTCAATCATAGCTATAAGCGAAAGAAATACTAACGAGTTCCATTCTTCATATTCCCGGAAATTATCTTCCAATAATAATTCTCTGTTTTCAATTTCAAGTACTTCCTTGAATTTTAATAAAAATTTCTCTTCCATAATACTCATTTTTTTAATGATTAGTGTGTGATTCCTAAGCTCATATTTGTTTTTAAACAACCTATTTTCTTGTAAATTTAAGTGGCTAAAAATCGGGCTATTTTGTACTGCTAAAATTAATCAATATGTAATCAAATGGTATGTTTTTATTATTGTAGTAATATAATTTGATGAAATGTAAAAATTACTACATGCTTTTAGGTTTGATGTAATAAATTTTTTATAGGCTAATTGTCCAATTTTTAATCAATTAGTAACTTTGAAAACTTTACTTAGAATCAAGTAGATTGGGCGGGAGTTGTATAGAGAATTTAAAGTCCTTTTGTTGAGATGTTTATCTCTAGTTTTAGTAAAACAAAATCGTATTTTAGCAAATCATTTTTATTCGAAATTATTTTAGACCACAACCTAAAAAAGTTCATTTAGAAAAGTGTTCTAAAAAGATATTTGTTAATTGCGGTCGTTTATTAACATTAAATTAATTTAACTCTGGCAGTAAGTAAAAATAATTAACATATAAATGCAGTATATTAACTAATATTGTTTGTTTTGGAATTGTAAGCCAACTGTTAAATAATTGATTAAAGTATTTTTTGCTACAAAAGTGTTCGTTCAAAATGTGACAGAAATTGGAGATAATCAAACAAAGTATGGCTGTTTTGATGAAAAATTACCCAAACATACAGTATCTTTGCAAGCATTTAAAAATAAAAAAGTATGTTTAAATTTAATCTGATTCTCATCTTCTCAATAGTTGTTTGTTTTTCGGCATGCAAAAACAAGTCTGCCCAAACAAATATACCCACTACCGACAGTGCTTTTTTAAGTTATGACACTTTGCAGGTGATAGGCGAAGACCCACAAATCACTACTTATCGCCTCCATTTAAACTCGCTCGACAGCACAAAAGCCGAATCGGCTACACTTGCTCTGGTTGAGTTTAAACGCATGTTTGCCGGAAAATCAGCAGGACTTTGCGATTCGGCTTATATTGCTTTACAGGAGCTTATCGACACGATCGAACTGAAATTAAACGATAAACTTCAGGACGATACAACCGATTATTCGGCTTTTTACATGGATGAGAAAATTCCCAAAAAGTTAGAATTAGCTCAAAAAACATTGCAAAAGGATGGATTTAAGTTTGCAACTTCCGAAGGTACTGTTTATATCGAACAGGAGAGGAGTTATGTTACCAAAAATCTACTAACTTTTTTTTCACTACCCATGCAAACCTATTTGTTGCAAATAGAAAAAGAAAACCGCGAAGGATTTATGGAAGATGCGGGTATTGTCATTTCACCCCGCCAACATGTTGATAGAATAATATGGTACGAAAAATTTATTACCGAAAATCCGGATTTTTTATTGATAAAAAATTGTAAAACCTATAAAAAAGCATACCTGACCTATTTAATGACCGGTATAGACAATACATATTTATACGATTATGACCAAGATATGAAGTTAACGCCCTATTTTGTACAAGCGTATGCCTTTTTGTTTAAAACCTATCCCGATAGCGAAGCAGCCACATTAATTTTGCCTTACAAACAAGCCATTGAACAAAAACAAAAATCGGTTGTTGAAGAGTTGCTAAAGAAATACATTATTAAAGGACTAATTTATAGTCAGGGAATCACTCCATGAATTCAACTAAAAATATTCTCAAAATTACCTATCCAATATTTCTAACATTAGTTGCGCAAAATGTTGTGAACCTTACCGACACAGCATTCCTTGGGCGTGTAAGCGAAGTGGCGTTAGGAGCATCTGCTATTGCCGGCGTGTTTTTCTTTGCCATTTATGTTATAGGTTTTGGTTTTAGTCAGGGAGCGCAAATACTTATAGGTAGGCGCAATGGCGAGCAAAATTATAGTCAGATTGGACCTGTTTTTAATAACGGATTGGTATTTATCGTTTTCCTATCGCTTTTTTTCTTTCTCCTCACTTTTTTTGGCAATGCATACATGCTGAAAGTTATGGTAAGTTCGCCCGATATTTACAAAGGTGCACTCGAATACCTCGATTGGCGCATTTACGGATTCTTTTTTGCCTTTGCCAACACCATGTTTCGAGGCTTTTATGTGGGCATTACCCAAACGCGAATTCTCACCGTTTCGGCAGTTATTACTACTGTAACGAATATTATTTTGGACTACATTCTTATTTTCGGGCATTATGGTTTCCCCGAAATGGGCATCGCCGGAGCAGCCTTGGCATCGGTAATTGCCGAAGCAGCTTCCACTTTGTATTTAATTTTTCATACCATTAGTAATAAAGAGTTGAAAAAATACGAGCTTTTCCGTCGCATTGCACTCGATTTTAAGGCCATAGGTCAAATACTGAACTTGTCCGTATTTATTATGTTTCAGTTTTTTATCTCCATTTCTACTTGGTTTGTGTTCTTTCTGTTTATCGAGCGCATGGGCGAACGACCGCTGGCCGTTACCAATATAGGGCGCAGTATGTATATCTTTTTAATGATTCCTGCTCAGGCACTGTCCACTACTGTCGGTACACTTGTAAGCAACCTCATTGGTGCCGGACAAACCGACCAAGTAATGCGTACAACTTCCAAAATCATGAGGATTACTACCTTAGTAGCCGCTCCATTTCTGATTTTTACGTTTTTCTTCCCCGAACTGTTTGCCCACATCTATACCGACGACAACGGTTTGAGGCAAGCCGCCATTCCGGTCATAAAAGTAGTTTCCGTTGCTGTAGCCTTTTTTGCTATTGGCAACGTAATAGTCAATGCCGTATCCGGTACAGGCAATACCAAAATAGCGTTTATTTTCGAAGTTCTAACGCTTTTCTTTTACATTTCCTACGTCTACGTTACCGCCATTGTGTATCCACAGCCGGTTTATGTAGTTTGGATGTCCGAGTTTGTATATTGGTCAATCATTGCCGCCCTAGGCTACATTTACCTCCGTACAGGTAAGTGGAAAGGAAAACAAATATAGATTAAGCCCCACGATTTTTTAATTTCTAACTTTTAATTTTTACCTTCATATATGGGCGTGCCTCTGCAGGTTGCATTTTTATGTCCGATTATCATTTCGAAATACCCGATTCGTGAATAATTGAAATAAAATGATTAATATTGCATTCCCAAAATTTATTACGAATTCAGAAAATTGTTTTATGATAAATGTTTCGATAGTTTTATACAATACAGCATTCGAAGAAATTGAACGTTTGGTTCGAATACTTCGACAAGCCAGTTGTGTAGATACTATTTATCTTGTTGATAATTCGGCGATTAGTAATCCCGAATTTATGAATTTACCTGTTGAATATATTTTTATCAATCAAAATATTGGTTACGGTGCAGCACATAATATTGCATTGCGCAAAAGTATTGAACTACAAACGGACTATCATTTGGTAGTAAATCCCGATATTACTTTTGAACCGGAAATTTTGAGTGAAATCGTCGAGTTTATGAATAAAAATACAGAAATTGGACATTTAATGCCAAAAGTATTTTATCCTGACGGACAAATTCAGTATCTTTGTAAGTTGTTGCCCACGCCTTTCGATTTAATTTTCAGACGATTTTTACCTACACGATGGACAGAAAAACAAACCTATAAATTTGAAATGCGTGATAGTGATTATAACAAAATTATGGACGTTCCTTATCTCTCGGGTTGTTTTATGTTTTTGAGAATTAATGCGTTAAAAGAAGTAGGGCTTTTCGACGAACGATTTTTTATGTACCCCGAAGATATAGATTTAACGAGGCGAATACATCAAAAATTCAGAACAGTTTTTTATCCCGAAGTTTCGGTGGTGCACCATCATGCTCAAAGTTCGTATAAAAATTACCGAATGCTTTGGGTTCACATATCAAATATGATAAAATATTTCAATAAATGGGGCTGGATTTTAGATAAAGAAAGAATAAGAATAAATAAAAATGTTCTTCACAAACGTGGATTCTTTGAGCCACCTGCTTAATTCCACTCCCTGTTTTTTAATACCCACTTATCCAGTTTAAATAATAATCGTTCCACAAACCAAACCATTTTATAAACAACTGGATATTTTTTGAGGCGTTGCATTTGTTCAATGTCGAACGAATATTTATCATAATCCACTAAAATGGGAGCGGGAAGTAATTCTTCCAAAACTTGTCGACGTTCGGCTTTATCGAGTTTTAAATTGGTGCTGCTTATGCCAGTGGTATCAAAATAGGTAACGTATATATCGGTAAACTTCACATTGGCTTTGCGAAGTCCAGCCACTTGTAAGTACCATTTCCAATCAGAAACAATGCGGAGAGACTCGTCGTATAATCCATATTTTTCGAACAATGCTCGCCGAATATAAGCCGATGTGTGTTCTATTGTTCCACGGTAAAATGTATATAGCGACACTTCTTTCGTATTTTGCTTAAAACGTTTTTTTCCATCGGGGCGAACACTAATGACATTACCTACCAAAATATCCAGAGTCCCTACTAACTTGAAACTTTTCACTTCTTCCAGCATTTTCTCAACCACCTGCTCATCCACCAGCCAATCACCCGAATTCAGAAAATGAATGTAATCGCCTTTAGCCAGCTTGATGCCTTTATTCATAGCGTTGTAAATGCCTGAGTCGGGTTCGGATATATAGTTTAAAGTTTGAAAGTTTGAAAGTTTGAAAGTTTGAATAAATTCCAAACTTGCATCGGTGGAAGCACCATCGATTACAATGAATTCAAAATCGTGCGAAGTTTGCATCAACACGCTTTCAACGGTTTTTTGCAAACCCGCAGCGTTATTGTAGTTTATGGTGATAATGGTGAGGAGCATTTCGTAATGTTTGATTTTAAAATTATTTTCCCAACGAAGCCAACGAAATTACATTTATTCCGTCGGGTCGTCGATAGCTCATTCCTGTTCCGGTAATAATATTTAGCGATTTAGGTGCATTCATTTTGGAAGTGTCAATATTTGATGCAAACTTTTTGAGATTTTCGGCTGCTTCGTCTGTATATCCCACTCCAAGTTTTATTTCAAAAGCAGCATAGTCGCCATTTCGTTTTTGTATAATAGCATCCACTTCCAAGCCGTACGAGTCGTTGTAATGAAACACAGTAGCATCATTAACTTTAGCATAGACGTTTAATTCGTGAACGGCCAATGACTCAAACAGAAATCCGGTGTATTTCATGTCTTTCAGTAGCGCATCTTTATTCAATCCCAATGCAGCTGCGGCAAGCGATGGGTCGCATAAATGCCTCTTGGGCGATTTTCGCAGCGATGCCGCTGAGCGAATATGCGGGTCGAAAGCCGGTTGTTCGTACAAAATCATTAATCGCAACAGTGCATTTATGTAATCCGAAAGCGTATTACGCGACAATTCGTTTTTGTCACGTATTTTTATATCTTTTTCCAATGTACTGTTATCTACTAATGTGGCTGTGTTTCGGGCAATCGAGCGAAGTAAACTTCGTACTTTTTGCGGATCACGTTTTACGCCTTCTATACGCTGCATATCCACTTCACAAAGCAAATCTACATAACCACGGTTCAATTTAAGTGCGTTTTTTTCGCTTTCGTTCAGCAAAGCAGGCCAGCCGCCTATCAGCATTTTTTCGAGAATAAAATCAAGAGAAACACCTTCGGCATAATATTCTGGAAAAACACCATTCAGCAAATCCGACATTTTAATTGCTCCTGTGGAATGGCCTAACTCCTGCCAGGTCATGGTGTCCATTTGTATTACCGTAAAACGTCCTGAACCGCTGTGGAGCTTAATGCTGTCGGTAGGGTTGGCCGATCCGGTCAGAATAAACTGTCCCTTAGCATTGCGGTCGTCTACTTCGTGACGAACATAATTCCAAATTTCGGGCTGTTCCTGCCATTCGTCAATTAATCGGGGTGTGTCGCCCAGCAATAACAGTTTCGGATTGGTAGCCATTAGGATGGGTACTTGCTTGTCCCTGTCCATTTCCAAGACACTCTTCGAAAATTGCTTGGCTGTAGCTGTTTTTCCGCACGATTTTGGGCCCTTTAAAAGCACTGCACCCGAAGCGTTTATTAGTTCTAATAATTCTCCCTCTATCGCTCTATTTAAGTAGCTCATAACTAACTATATAATTTATAGCAAAGATATGTGTATTTTTTGTATTGTGCAAATATAAGGATTTTCATTGTGCAGATTTAAGGATTTTTGTTGTGCAGATTTTAGATGTACTGCTATGCCTAGCAATATAATTCGCCAAATTAAATGAAAATAGTTTAGCTTTTTATTATTTGAAGTTAAAGTTGTCATTGATTCTTTAAGAGTAAATTTTTAATTTCCAGATATGACATTCGAAAAATTGGAATAATGAATAAGTTTTATTTCAGAAGCTGAGTTTTCGTATTCGCCCGAATATACTATTGTTTTATCAATAACAGGCTCTGTTATCCAGTTACTGAGTTGCTTTAATGCTTTCTCAAATTGAGGGTTATAGGTCATTGCCGATTTTATTTCGAAAGCGTTTACACCCTCAGTCGTTTTGAGGAGTAAATCAACTTCGTTTTGATGACTATCCCTATAAAAATATGCATTACTTGCTTTTCCCTGATTGAAACGATGTTTTAGTGCTTCAGAAACAATGAAGTTCTCGAACAGAAATCCACGCATCTTATCACGGGCTAATTGGGCTGCCGATTCTATTCCCAATAAATTACAGGCTAATCCGGTATCTGTAAAATATATTTTGGGTGTTTTGGTCAGCCTTTTTCTACTATTGTCGAAAAATGGGGGTAAGATATGAATAATATAAGATGCTTGCATTACCGAGAGCCAGGCTATTATCGTATTTGTACTTACACCAACTTCGTTTGAAAGTTCCGATGCATTAAAAAGAGACCCTATTCGACCTGCACAAAGTTTCAGAAAAGTTTGAAATTGCAACATATCTTTAATTTGCAAAATATCGCGAACATCTTTTTCTAAGTATGTTTTGATATATGCTGGATATAAATATTCTGCTTTGTTTTTTTTAGCGTAAATTGCAGGATAAAATCCATCAAATAATAAATTATCGAGCGATTTTGATGTTACACTTTGTATGATTTCAGAGTACGACAATGGCATTAACTCAAACACGGCTGTTCTACCAGCAAGTGATTGGGTTACATTTTTCAACATTGAAAATTGCGAACTTCCAGATAATATAAATCTTTTTTCAGGATTATTATCTACCAATTGTTGTATATACGATAGCAGAGCAGGAGCATTATGCACCTCGTCTAAAATCATTCCTTGCGCATGCTGGCTTAAAAATCCGAGAGGGTCGTTCAATGCAAAACTTCGAATGTCAATACTTTCTAGCGAATAATAGGGTAGTTGATCAAATAAATGACGAATTAATGTTGTTTTACCTGATTGTCGTGGTCCGGTAATGGTTATTACCGAAAAATATTTTGATGCATCAAGTATTACATCTGCTAAATTTCTTTTAATGAAATGATTATCCATGTTTTGTGTAATTTTGAAATGCAATTGCAAATTTACACAATATTTCTAATAAATGCTATTATAGAGTGAAATATTCTGAAGTTAATAACTACTTGCTACTTTGGCACGTTTTTACTTCCGAGTTTGGCAAAAAAATAAGGAAAAATGATTGCTTATTAAAACAAGTTAATTTGTGCGTTATGTAGCTTATAATTATTGCTTTTGCTAAAATAATATTGATTTGTTATACCAACAAAAAGTCCTTGATAGTTTTTGCTTAATTGTTTTTGTACAAAACAACCTGATCTGGAACCAATTTATTTGTAAGCTCATTTAAGTGATTTTCTTTTCTGTATATATAAATTCTTGTTTTTGTGTAATAGAAATAATTAGATACTCTTTCTGAGAATAAATCGTTAAAATACAATGTTTTGTAATTATTCCATGTAATCACATTGTCTGCTTTTTTTATTCGATAATAATGATCTTGTTCATTAATAGCTATACCGAACGAATAGCTCATATCTACTGGATGAATATTTAATAGGTAGTATAAATAGATTAATCGATAATCAGATATGTATATATTTTCAGAAGGTTCAATGTGTTTCAGTAACTTGTTTTTAATCTCAATTTGCTCTAATCGTAATTTTTTATCAAAATTTAAAGATCTACTATAGTCCCTTTTAATCGAAAATCCAAACGACAGAATTATTAAAATTAGATATAAATACTTAAGTATTTTTTTTTTATTAATCGATTCATAAACAACAAAAATATATATAGTTACAAATGGAACAATGTAAAGTAAATAGTGTTTTAAGGGCGCGAAGATAAATTGGAAAGAGAATCCAATCATACCTAAAATTAAAAACATGGATAGTGTTCTCTTTTCGTTGGAAATAAGTGGAAAGAATAAAAATGCAATTAAAATAATGGGTAACCTGTAAACAAAATAGCTAAAACAAATATAAGCGTTGTTCCAAAAAAGAACCAAGATGTTATCTGTATTATTTTCGCTACCTATTCCATAGCCATTTCCCAAAAGAATTTTTGTTGTTTCAGGAATAAAAATAATCAATATGAATATTGGTAATGTGTAACCTGTAAATAAAGAAATGTAGTTAAGACCAATTTTGTTTTTTAATTGAAATATCATAAGAAATATGGTTAAAACAAGAAATCCAAGTCCATATTGTTTTGTTAAGTATGATAATGAAAGGACGATTCCTATAAAAAAGAATGAAAGATAGTGTTTCTGGTTGCGTAAAAGTAAAACTATTCCCATAAATCCCCACATTATTGATGGTATCTCCAGAAGAAATTCATAGTCACAAATCCAATACGAGATTAATAAGTATAAAACAGCGACAAAGTAAGACAGTTGCTTTGAATTTAATAGCTGTATACTCGTTTTATATATGAAGAAAGTTGTAAGAAGTTGGAATAAGAAATGTATTGCCAAATCAAAAGCATAATCAACTCCAATATTGAATAAATCTTTAATAAATGCAATTATGAAAAAAAACATGGGAGTGTATCCAACTTGAAAATCTCTTTCGGGAATTAAACCTTCTCTTATTCTTTCAATTGCAGCTAAATAGTAACCTGCATCTGGCTGAACTGGAGCATAAATAATTGACAAAATATAAGGATATACTGCTATGCCTAGCAATATAATTCGCCAAATTAAATGAAAATAGTTTAGCTTTTTATTATTTGAAGTTAAAGTTGACATTGATTCTTCAAGAGTAAATTTTTAATTTCCATATATGACATTTTATTCTCAACAACTGCTATTTTTAGATTGAAAATATTCTGAAGTTTAATAACTACTTCCGATTTTGGCATGGTTTTAATTTTGGGTTTGGTCTATTATATATATTGAGATTTTATCTTGAAAGTAACAGTATTAGTTCATTGGGCTATTTGATAGTTTTATAACTCGTATATCTTTAATTTGTAAAATCGTATCTTTATCAATCTGTTTTATTTTATTTTTAAACTGAATAGCTTGTGTATCGTTTATTAAATCATTTTCTATTGGGTATAATAGAAGATAATTGGAGTCTTTTACTTCAGATAGCGAATTCACTGTGTTAAAACAATATTTTTCATCTTTCAAGATGTGCGCTATATATGTTTGTAATGAAGTTTTCTGCCATTTAATCAAACCCTGATTCCATGATTTATTTGTTGGTGATTCAGCATTATACCAAATTAATTGATATCCCGCAGATATATATTTCGTAATTTTTTCAATTTTTGGATATGTAATTATACGTTCACTCTGGTTATTGTAGATTAAAGTTGGAAATTTTATTACATAAAATAGAGCGAGAAATAACATAACACCAAAGGCTCCAAGAGGCTTAATATATCGTATCAACCAATAAACAATGGCTGGTGTAAATAAAGCTAATGCAGGCAAATAATAATATGTATAGTTTAACTTTAGAATGAGACAGGCAAAAAAATAAGCTAAACCAGCAAATAACAATCCATCGTAAAACAAATGATTTCTATCTTTTCTGAATAAGATAGTATAAGCACGAATAAAAAATAGAATTATGCCAATAAAAAATATTTTATTACTCCAAATCATTTTTATTATTAGCCGTATCCAATTGTTTTCACCATGATTGCCAACATAGGCAAAAGTAATGTTTCGATATACTAAAAAGTAATATAGAAGAATGAAAATAAGTGAATTAAGAACTAAAATTAATTGAAAAATTCGATTATTAAAAGAAAGTTCTTTCCAATTGAATATAACATTTGTGAGTGCGAAAATTATGAAAGATAGAAAAAGAGGCTCTTTGCAATAGACCATATATACACTACATATTAATCCAATAATGCCATACAACCATTTATCAGTTTTAAAAAACTGATAAACAGCTAACATAAAAACAAACATTAAAGTAATGACAGTACGTTCAGGGAAAATAATATCTATAAATACAGAATAAACTCGTTGAAACAAAAAAGTCAATGTGAATAATATAATCCAATCATTCAATTTGCTGTTGCCTGAACTATAAACAATCTTGTGTATCAAAATTAAGGTTGCTGCCACAAATATTAAAAAACTAACTGCATTTAGTATAAAATGAGATACTACGCTTTTGCCTAAAGGGAATAAAGTTAATATATTGTAGCTATAATGACCTAACGGATAAAATCTACCATTTGAAGTGTTTATATGAGTTGATAAGGGTTCAATTTTCCCAATAGCCGTAGTGCTTAAAAACTCTGCCTGATCTCCCAATAGCCAGTTAGCATTATAAATAATATAAAAAACTAATACAGATACTATCATCGATAATAATGTATAAACAATTTTATGACTCATACTAGTTTGATTTATTAAGTTTATTAATCATGCTTTAAATAATCTTTTATCGTAAATTAATTCCTTCAAATAATTTCTCGTTTTCATACACAACCACACCTTCCATTTCAAAATGACTATGCGCCGATTCAATATTTAATATTACCGGTATACCTGCCAACAGAAACTCCGTAACACGAGTAAGTGCACCCGTGGTTGGTGGTTGGTTTACTAAGAGTGCATCGCAGTTTATCATTTCCGTTTCGAGGTCGGTTTGCGATAGCTGGCCTTTTACAACAATAAAATCTTTTTTTATTATCGATTTTAATTTCTCTGTACCAAATCCGGCTAAAGTAACTTGTATCTTGTTATCGTCAAAGCTGTTTAGAATTTGAATTAATTTCTCCATTCCAATTCGGGTAGGAGGGTTGTGTGCTGTTCCTAAAATTAAAATTTGTTTAGTCGGACTTTTAATTCTTTCGCTACGTTTCGCTTTGATATCTAGTAAAAAATCCGTTGCTTTTTTAGGCGGATTATATGGAAAAAAATCAGCATTTATACCAAACATAGATAAAAGTTGTGTGTCGAAACGCGAAATGGTATTTACCAACTCGCATTTTTTCAAAATATTAATGTCCTTTTCAAAACCATAAGGTGACAGTTTGTTGGTTAAGGCCGATTTTTGATTTAATACCAACGATTCGATATTATGGGGAAACGCAACGATTTCTTTATGGTATTTTTGAGCAAAATGGGCGATATAGTAATATTCATCGTGTACGCTTTCCCACACGAAAGTTTTAATATTCTGCGCAAAATAATTTTCGAGCTGCGGGATTAGTCGGGCAATATCTCGCCAGTATTTGCGAAACTTATTAACCGATTTCCAATCGGTAAGCCCGTATACTTTGTAAATAATAAAAAATGCTTTAACGAGCGAAATAAGCGTGTAACGTTTTTTGAAATTCAAATGTAAAGGAACAATTTCGTATCCTTGCTGTGTATAATACTCAACAATTTGCGTGGTGCGTCTTTCGCCACCATGACCCATTGCATTGGGTTGGTAACGTGAATGATGTAGTATCTTTTTATCCATTATTTACGGATTAATTGAATTAATGAACGGATGATTCGACGCTGATTTTTAGAATAGTCCAGATGTGTTAAACAAGAGTTTATACATTCGAACGAAAGATTCGATTTCCATAAATCGAACCAAGTTAATGAGAAGTTTTGCTTAATATTTGAATTTAATTGTTTGTGCATCAGCAGTCCTCTGTAATACAAAATGCAGGCTCTCAGCCATAAAGCTTCTTTCAATATTCTATTGTTTGCGGTTTCGGAGAGTTGAATTAATTGTTGTGCAACATAGAAAAAACAATCTACTTTAAACTGATTGACATCTGAATTAGTTATTGTATTTCCACGTTGTAAATAGTTGTAATGGTATATGTTTGTGGCTAATACTCTGTTTGCTTTTAGGAGGACTTGCGGTGTCCATAATTCGTCTTCGTAAATTAATCCTTCTTTAAAATTCAGATTGTTTGCAATTAAAAACTCCCGTTTGCAGATATAGTTATAAGCCATGGGGACATATATTTCCGCATGCATTAATTTTATAATTGCATCCGTTCCGTTAGTAACGGTTGAAATAATTTCGGTGCTGTTTAGTTTTTCGATATGCGTTTTTTGCGGATAAATCCATTTTGTGTTAGCAATCAACACGTCCAAATCAGCTTCTTTTGCCTGTTGGTAAAGTTTTTCTAAAACGTTTTCTTCCAACCAATCGTCACTGTCCAACAGTACAATATATTCGCCTTTGGCAGCCACTATGCCTGTGTTTCGGGCGGCGCTTAAACCTCCATTGGGGCGGTCGATGCATTTTATGTTTTTGTATCTGGATATGTAATCAGCAATAATTTGTCGCGAACCATCGGGCGAATCATCGTTTACACAAATTATCTCCACCGTTTCATCACTCTGTTCCAATACGGAATCAAGACATTTAGCAATATAGTTTTCTACATTGTAAACGGGGATTATAACTGTTATGTGGAATTCGTGTTGCATTATTTTGTAAGAAAATTCTGATCTGCCAACCATTCTTTTGTACTTTCCATGCCTTTGGCAATGCTAAAGCGTGGTTTATAATCCAATAGCTGTTTTGTTTTAGTTATGTCGATAAAGCCCTGAAAGTTATAAATAGCCATTTCCGATTCGCTTTTTTCTGGTAGACGTTTTAAAACCTGTTTAAGTATCATTTTTAAAACCTTACGAGGAGCTCGCAACATCCATTTTGAATAAAAAGGTCGTAATTTTTCGTTAGTCAAAACTTTATGCCACAAATCCGAAATGGTTTTGGTAAGTTTCTTTTTGCTGAATTTCAGAAATTGTCGATAACTTCCATCTTTTAACGGAATGGAAGGGAAAGAGTTTGCATCTAAATGCAATATTTGGGCATATTGCCCGTAAAAGTTTCTCCAGTTTGTTTTTTCGTCGTCGGTAATTAAAAACGATTCACCAATGGCTTTTGGATGTTGTCCGCAAATAAGAGCTAAATCAACCACATTTTCAACATATACCGCATTGCAACTTCCACTTCCATTGTCCACCCAGTAAAACTTATTTTGCTTCATTTGCTTAATAATCTCTACCGAAAACCATTCCGACATGGGTCCCCAAACATAGCTTGGTCGAATAACAGACGCTTCCAAATTGGCTTCTTTGGTGAGTTTCCAAAAACGTTTCTCGGCTTCAATTTTGGCATCGGCATACGCATCGCCATAGCTTACGAAAGGCGCATCTGCTGTCATGCCATCCGTAATTTTATCGCCATGCACCACCACACTACTCAGATAAACTACCCGTTTTACATTATGCTTTATGCAAGCTTTTACCACGTTTTCGGTGCCATCGGCATTTATTTTCATAGCCTGTGGGCCACCTAATCCAACGCAATGGAAAACGTATTCGCATCCCTCAACAGCTTTTTCAACATCTTCGTAATTTGTAATGTCGGCTTTTACCAATTCCACATCGAAACGACTAATATAAGCCGCTTTTGGCCAATTATGTACCATTACACGCACATCAGCTCCTTCGTGAATATGTAAGCGCTCGGCTAGTAAACTTCCAATAAAGCCTGTAGCGCCTGTTACCAAAACTTTTTTGCCTTTGTAATTGCCTATGGGTTCGGGGTATGTTGACTTCGGTTGTTTTGAACTGTAACATTTTTCGAGTACTTCCACTACGCGTAATCCATCTTCCACCGTGCAGCTTATCTCTGCCTTTTGCTGTATTGCGTTTACAAAGTTTATAGTTTGACATTCACCCACATTTGTCCAGTCAAGCAGTCTGTTTGCGTCGGCAATGGTTTCAACGCCATTTTCTGTCAAATTATTCATTTCGTACACATCCAACACCACTGTTTTTCCATTACCCGAAACAACAATTTTGTTGGATAATTCGCAAGTGCGGCTTATTCTGAAATGAGCATCACCATTTTTAAATTTGAGATTAATATTGGCATTACTTTCCAATCCACCCATTTCGTCATCGGAGTATTCCAGTTGGGTTGGCTCACCCAAACACCAAAGTATAAAATCCAACGAGTGAATTCCGGCATCGAACAAAACTCCGCCCGGAACCAGTTCTTTACGAAAACAATAGCCCGAAACCGTTGGCCAACCCGAAGGAAAACCTTCTTGAATATCAATACTTACCTGATTTCCAAAATATCCATTTTTGATCAATTCACGAACTTTGAGTCGGTTCGAAAATAAACGGTAGGTATGACACATTCCCAAAAGCAGACCACTTTTATTCTCAGCTATAACTGCTATCGACTCCTTCGAATCGGGCGATAAGGGTTTCTCGCAAAGTACAGGACGATTTGCCTTGATGCAATCAGCAAGTATGGCGTTGTGAATATGTGGAGGAGTAGCAATGATTACTGCATCTACTTTATCCAACAATTGCTTATAATCAGTCGCAAAATTCGTTATACCAAATTTTTTAGCCATTTTTTCGGACTGAGCTAAATTTGGTTCGGCTAAAAACACATTTTCAACACCTACCACTTTAATGGCTGCTGGTATATGTGTTGATTCGGAAACGGCACCGCCGCCTATGATGAGGAGTTTCATTCTATATTGATCTTATTTTTTGTAGTAAATTGAAATTTCGTAGATATTTGACAAATTTAGTTTTTCAAAACCGCTGCTTGATAAGTTGTTAAATTGCAGTTTATTATAGTCGGAATTAAATAAAAGAGTTCCTGCTTTTACACTGTCCGGTATCGATTGTATATTATGAATATTCAGTTTTTTGATTGATTTGTCGTAGAATTTTAGGTATACTTCTAAAATTTCCTTTTGATAATCACGAATTCCTTGATCTGAAGTTTTATTCGATGCATTTTCAAACCACAAAATGTCAGTAGTTGGTTGTATGTAATTTGTTAAATTAATAATGTTTTTCGACGTTTCAGTTCGTTGGTTTTGTACACCTTTTATCACATTCGGGAATTTTCGTCCGTAATATACTGTGACAATTAATAGTCCAACACAAATCCATTTTGGGTGCAAAAATTTTGCTATCCAATATGTTATGGCAGGTAAGGTCAACATTACCGCAGGAAAATAATAATAATCCATTGGTAGTTTTAAAGCGATATTTGCCAATGCATATAGTACACCGCTAAATAGCATTGTGTCAAAAAACAAATTTTCACGGTCTTTTTTTAATAAGAATTGATAAAAACGCCAAAATGAAAGTATTGTGGCAATATACAAAAGTTTTAAATTTCCGAAACTAAATTTTATAACATCATTTAAAGTACTATTTCGCGAATAAAACGTCTCGGCGGTTCGGTATGCAATATAATAATAAAGCAATAAGAAAATTATAACGTTAAGCCCTAAAGCATAGTAAAATAGCTTTTGCTTTTTGCTGATGTTTTTATAGTTGAAAACTAAGTTTAGTCCTATAATGGTACTTAAGACAATAAAAATGGTTTCTTTGCAATAACTTAAATAAACGGCGATGATTAGTGCTAAAATGCCATAAATTGTAGTTTCATTTTTGACAAATTTGTAGTAAAGTACAAAAAAGATAGATAGTAATACGATTATCATCCTTTCGGGATAAACCAGAAAAAAGAATATTCTGTAAAAATAATACAGTAAAAATGTAATGCTTATTAGTATTAGCCAAGAGTTAAATATTGTGTTACGTCCGGCTTCTTTAAGTACAATTGAATATAGTTTGTAACTAAAAAAAATAAAAAACAGGAAACTAATAGCTACTAAAATATAGTGTGCCAAAGGATTTGTACCTCCGGGAATAAGTGTGAGAATATTGTAATCGAAATGACCAAAGGGATAGAACCTACCTCTGTTTGCAATATGTAGCGACCACTCCATTTTACCAATGGCAGTTGAAATTAAAAATTCATAGTCGTCGCCCCATGTCCAGTTTGCATTTAAAAGTATAAAATAAACATAAACTGAAGATAGCATAGTCAACAGACTGTATACGATTGTATTATTCCAATTCTTCTGATTTTGTTTTAAATTCATATCATTTTTTTGAGTTATCTTTAAGTAATACTGATTCAATATTAAATCTTGGACGATCTTTAACTTCGGTATAAATTTTACCAATATATTCTCCAATAATCCCCAACGAAATAATTACAATTGAACCAATTAACCACAGTGAAAGAATTAATGACGACCAGCCGGAGACTACATTGTGGTTGAAATACTGATAAAGAATGTAAGCCCCCATTACAATTGTGAGAAAAAGGAAAATAAAACCAACCACGAAAATGATTCGCAAGGGCTTTACTGAAAACGAAGTAACACCATCTATTGCAAAGTTCAACATTTTGCTGAACGGGTATTTCGTTTCACCAGCAAAGCGCTCATGCCTTTCATAATAAACCTTTGACGATTTAAATCCTATCAGAGGAACGATGCCCCGAAGAAATAAATTCTTTTCACGGAACATTAGCAGTTGTTCAACTGCTCTGTTGCTCATCATGCGGTAGTCAGCGTGGTTGTAAACCGTTTGTGTTCCCAAAAACGACATAAATTTGTAAAAAAGTAATGCTGTATATTTTTTAAATTGTGTATCTTTTTTTCTATCCGACCGTACACCGTAAACCACATCATTTCCTTTATAATACTCCCCAATCATTTCTTTTATAGCATTCACATCATCTTGTAGGTCGGCATCGATAGTTACCATTACATTACTCAACGATTTTGCATTATAAAGACCTGCCATCAAAGCGTTTTGATGTCCTGCATTTTTTGCGAGATTGACTCCACATATCAACTCATTTGTATGGTGTAATGCGGAAATTTTTTCCCATGTTTTATCCTTACTTCCATCGTTTACAAAAAGAACAAAACTTTTTGATGAAATCAAATTGTCCTGAATTAGTTCTTTCAGCACATTGGATAGTTGCTTGGCTGATTCGTCAATAACTTCCTGTTCGTTGTAGCAGGGTACTACTATTGATAATATAATTTCACTTTTCATTTGTTCCATATTTTGTAGTTCGTAAATAGGAAAAACTTAATTGGTTTTAATTAAGTAATAACCAAAATAATCATTGTCAAACGATGCCCCAGTGGAATCACTTATGTTATTACCAATTACAATTTTTGCTATACTTACAATGTCTGCTATATGTTCAATGTATAGTTGTGTAAATTTTATAGATAGTGTGTATTCTCCATTTGTTATGTTTTGAGGTATGTTTATTGTTTCCTTTATAGAATATTGTCCAGGAGATAAACTATGTGAAGTACCTATTTCATGCGAAGGAGAAAATGAGGCTATTTTTATCTCATTTTGATCATATAAAAATGCTTCGAAAGAAATATTTAAAGGGATGTCAGCACTTCCTTTAATTTCAACATGCAAGGCGTAATCATCTTCAATTTTAATAATGCTATTATTCTCATCATTGATAGTAATAGAATTAATTCGAAAACTTTTATTAGATATTCTTACATTATTACGTACTTCAATTTCTGAATATTCCTTTTTTTCGGATAAATAGTTTTTTACAGCATCTTTTGCCGAACCGCTGTAACTGACTTGTCCATTATGTAAAATTATCCCACTTGTACATAAAGTTTGCACCGCCGCCATATTATGACTCACAAATAACACTGTTCTACCTTCTCCTCGTGAAACATCCTGCATTTTTCCAATGGCTTTTTTCTGAAACTCGGCATCGCCTACTGCTAAAACTTCATCCACAACAAGAATTTCGGGGTCGAGGTGGGCAGCAATGGCAAAACCAAGACGAACTGTCATACCGCTTGAGTAGCGTTTGGCAGGTGTATCGATATAGCGTTCTACGCCCGAAAAATCTACAATTTCATCGAGTTTGCGTGTAATTTCTGCTTTGGTCATGCCCATAATTGCACCGTTCATGTAAATATTCTCACGCCCAGTCATTCCGGGGTGGAAGCCTGTGCCAACTTCGAGTAGCGAAGCAATTCGGCCTTTTGCACGGATAATGCCAGTGCTGGGAGCAGTAACTTTAGAGAGAATTTTGAGTAAAGTAGATTTTCCTGCACCGTTTTTTCCAATTATGCCAAGTACATCGCCTTGCTCTACCTTAAAGTTTATATCCTTGAGCGCCCATACATAATCACTTACACCTTTTGACGCACGGTCGTTTACATCGCCAATTTTTAAGTAAGGGTCATCCTTGCCGCGTATATTGGTTGCCCACCAACGATTTAAGTCGTGGCTAAGGGTACGGGTTGAAACTAGTCCTAATCTGTATTGCTTACTAATATTTTCAAATTCTATAGCAGTCATAATTGTGTTTTTTGTTCTTTTTTATACGGTGTCCATGAATGAGCGTTGCACTTTATTAAATACCACAATTCCAATTGCCATAAGTACAATCATAAATCCGAAACTGTAACCGAGCATTCCCCAGCTAAAGGTACCTACACCCATAGTGCCGTATTTAAAAGTTTCGATTATCGACGTAACCGGATTGAGTGCCATTATCCATTGTCTCTTTTCGGACATGGTGCTAAGCGGATAAATTACCGGTGTGGCGTACATCCACAATCCCACAATAAAGCTAAAAAGGATACTTAAATCGCGGTACTTGGTAGTCATCGAAGATATAATAATACCAAAGCCGAGTGCTAAACCTGCTAGCATTACAAATAATAAAGGCAACAAAAGAATGTAGGCATTTGGAGCTACATTTACGCCAATTATCAGGTAGTAAATATATACGGCTAAAAATAGTAGTAGCTGAATTCCCATCCGTACTAAATTGGATGTAACGGTAGCTAAGGGAACTATCAGTCGTGGAAAATAAACCTTGCCAAAAATACCCTGATTAGCTGTAAATGTGGTCGATGTTTTGTTCAGACAATCAGAAAAATACTGCCAACAAACTATGCCTGCGAGGTAAAACATGGGCTGTGGCAAACTGTCGGTGCTAATTCCCGCTATGCCTCCAAAAACAACCATGTACATAATGGTTGTTAAAGCCGGCTGAATGAAAAACCAAGTTGGGCCAAGAACAGTTTGCTTGAATCGTGTAATAATATCGCGCTTTACGAACATCGAATATAAATCGCGGTAACGCCAAATTTCTTTGAAATCGACTTCGAAAAGTTTGTTTTTGGGTTTTATTTCTGTTAAATACTCCATTTAATCTCAATTGTTTTAATGACTATGATATAAATTTATTTTTTCATCAACACCGATTCTATACAATACCTTGGCCTATCCTTCACTTCGGTATAAATTTTTCCAATATATTCGCCAATTATACCGAGCGAAATAATGACAATTGAACCAATAAGCCACAAAGATAGTATTAAAGACGACCATCCCGATACTACATTGTGATGGAAGTATTGATACAAAATATAGGTGCCCGTAATTAGTGTCAAAAATAGGAAGATAAAACCGACTACAAAAATAATGCGTAAAGGTTTTACCGAAAATGATGTTACACCATCGATGGCAAAGTTAAGCATTTTACTGAACGGATATTTTGTTTTACCGGCAAATCGCTCGTTTCTTTCGTAATACACTTTGGCCGATTTGAATCCTATTAATGGCACAATTCCCCTGAGAAACAAATTCTTTTCGCGGAATAATAGTAATTGCTCCACAGCTCTTTTGCTTAACAATCGGTAATCAGCATGGTTGTAAACTGTTTGTGTTCCCAAAAACGACATAAATTTATAAAATAGCAAAGCTGAATATTTTTTAAATCGGGTGTCCTTTTTTCGGTCAGATCGTACGCCATAAACCACATCATTTCCATTTAGGAATTCTAAAAGCATGTTTTTTATAGCAGACACATCATCCTGCAAGTCGGCGTCGATAGTAATCATTGCATCGCATATCGATTTTGCAGTGTAAAGTCCAGCCATTAATGCATTTTGATGCCCTACATTATTGGCTAAATTTATGCCGGCTATAAGCTGATTATTCTGGTGCAATTCAGTAATTTTCTCCCATGTTTTATCATTACTTCCATCGTTTACAAACAATACAAAGCTTTCGGATGAAACCATTTTTTCCTGAATAAGTTCATTCAGAATACTTGACAATTGCCTAGCGGTTTCGTCAATTACTTCTTGTTCGTTAAAGCAAGGTACAACAATTGATAAAATGCTATTGCTTTTCATCTGTTTATAATTTTTATTTGTTTAGTATTCAGTATTTTACAAAACGCAAAGAAAAGTTTAAATTTTCATCTACATGCTCGTGGCGATACTCTTGTGTGCTTTGCGTTTGATGTCAGTTTCATGTTCGGGGTTTCCGCAAAATCTTAATTCTCGGATATTTCAACCTCCAGTAAACATCGACCTTTTTTGTTAGAGATACTGTTTTATGTTTTTGTTTTATTAATTGTTAAACTGCTTGTTCGTAATTTATTTCTACGCCCAAATCTTTCAATTGCTTGATGAGTTGGGTTACTTTTTTATCTTTTTTCCTATTTACTAAAAACTCTCCTCCCAATTCCTTGTATGGCGTTTTATCTTTCAGAATAAAAAATGCAGCGATTAAAATTTTGTATCCTACAGCAATTAATGCTCGTTTTTTACCTCTTCGACCGACTAAACTATCGTATTTACTCCGAAGATAAGTGCCTTTTGTACGGCTTGCTGCCCAACCAAACTGGACTAAAACGGGGCGCAAGTTCTTATCTCCATAGGTTATTCGTGCATTTTTTTTTACCAGCACTCACTAAGTCTATAATCATCTTCTTGTGTGTCCTAAATTTTTATTCGGTCATGGGTGTTTCATCTTTTAAAATTAGAAATTATTTTCCTAGCGAAGTTAACGAAATTACATTTATTCCGTCTAATCGTTGATAGCTAATTCCTGTACCAGTAACAATATTTAATGATTTCAGTTCATTCATGTTGGTAGTCTATTCTTTTTATATAACTCAAAATTTGTTGTATAAATTAAGTGCAAAGATAGAAATAATTTCTTGTTATGTAGATTTAAGGTATTTCATTGTACTAACTTAAGGATTTTCATAGTGCAAGTTCCATTTGACCTTAAAAGAACAATCACAAATATTTGAAAATGACTATTTTCAAATGTCCTCCTTTTTTTATACATTTGCACATAAAATATTAATGGATAATCCAGTAAAATGTTATTTTCGGAAGTAATTGGACAACAAGATATTAAGGAACGCTTTGTTCGCTCTGTAAGGGAGCAGCGCATTCCGCATGCCCAGTTGCTGCGTGGCCCCGAAGGTATTGGGAAATTGGCCTTGGCTATTGCTTATGCACAATACATTTGTTGCGAAAACCGTGGTGAAACCGATTCGTGTGGTGTTTGTCCGTCCTGTGTTAAGTTTAAAAAACTAGCACATCCCGATTTGCATTTTGTATTTCCAATTATACGACCTGCAGGAAAATTAAGTACGGTTTGCGACGATTTTATAGTTCCTTTTAGGGCGAAAATCACACAAAGTCCGTATTTTAGCGTTAACGAATGGTATACTGAGATTAGTGGCGATGCCAAGCAAGGTATGATTTATTCCAACGAAAGTCAGGAAATAATTCGTAAACTGAGCCTCAAAACCTACGAATCGGAATATAAGGTGATGATTATCTGGCTGCCCGAAAAAATGAATATTGATTGTGCCAATAAATTGCTGAAAATACTCGAAGAGCCGCCCGAAAAAACGGTTTTTCTGATGGTTTCTAATTCGCCCGACGAGATGCTTACAACCATACTCTCGCGTACGCAGCAGGTTATTATCCCTAAACTCAAGGACGAGGATTTGGTGGTGGCATTGCTCCGAAATCGTGATTTGGAAATTTCGCAACACGATGCACTTAATGTGGCACGCATTGCCAACGGAAGCTATTTGGCAGCATTATCTATCCTGAATGAGGACGACGAAAATAAAGTGAATTTCGAACGTTTTGTAATGATAATGCGCCTGGCATGGCAGGTCGGAAATCGGAAAGACCACGCTTCGCTCAAAACGCTTCGTAAATGGGCCGACGATATGGCTGCGCCAGCTATAGGTCGCGAAAGGCAGAAAAAGTTTTTGACGTACGCACAACATTTAACGCGTGAGAATTTTATTTTAAACCTTAAAAACAAAGACTTAAATTATTTTGTAAGCTACGAATTTGATTTTTCGCAAAAGTTTTCGCCATTTATCAACGAGCGAAATGTGGAAGATATTATGAAAGAATTTGAGCTTGCCGAACGACATATTGAACGAAACGTAAATGCCAAAATGGTGTTTTTCGATTTAGTTCTAAAAATTATAATGCTGTTGAAGAAATAATGTGGTGATTTGTCCCGAAAGCTTTCGGGAGTGATGATGTGGTGATGAAAAAATATAGCCCCAAGCCCCTAAAGGGGTGTAGATTAGTGCCGAATGGTTTCTTTTCTTTAAGCCCCTTTAGGGGTTTGGGGCAGTTTTATTTTTCTAATTTCTAATTTCTAACTTCTAATTTCTAACTTTTAAAAAAATGGATATTACTCTAAATAATGGCGGTTGCTGCATCACAAAAGGGGGCTGCGATTGCCGCTCGGATAAAAAATTGGGTGTGTACGATTGGTTGAGCGATTTGCCCGAAACCACGAAAGATACCGATTTTGTGGAAGTACAGTTTAAAAATACACGTAAAGGTTTCTTTTTAAATAGCACAAAAATTCAGCTCGAAAAAGGCGATGTGGTGGCTGTTGAAGCTTCACCCGGACACGATATAGGCGAAGTTACTTTGATTGGAAGGCTGGTTTTGTTGCAAATGAATAAAAACAATATCGACCCCGAACGTTACGAGGTGCGTCGTGTTTATCGCAAAGCACGCGAAGTGGATATCGAAAAATTCAACGAAGCCAAAGCGCGCGAACAGCAAACCATGATTAAAGCTCGTCAGATTGCCGAAAGTTTAAAACTAAACATGAAAATTGGTGATGTTGAATTTCAGGGCGACGGAAACAAAGCCATATTTTATTACATAGCCGACGAGCGTGTCGATTTTCGTCAACTAATTAAGGTTTTTGCCGAAACTTTCCGCATTCGCATCGAGATGAAACAAATTGGTGCACGTCAAGAAGCGGGTAGGATAGGAGGAATTGGACCTTGTGGGCGCGAATTGTGCTGCTCTGGTTGGATGACAAACTTCAATTCTGTTTCGACAACAGCTGCGCGCGTTCAGGATATTTCGCTTAATCCGCAAAAATTAGCCGGACAGTGTGGCAAACTAAAGTGCTGTATGAATTTCGAGGTGGATACGTATGTTGATGCTCAAAAAGATTTTCCATCAAAAGAAATGTCGCTCGAAACAAGCGATAATACCTATTATCATTTTAAAACAGATGTTTTTAAAGGATTGATAACCTATTCAACATCAAAGGAATTTGGTGCTAATTTGGTAACTGTTGATGTGGAACGAGCCAAAACGGTAATGGCTTTGAATAAGCGCGGACAGCGACCCGATACACTTGATGTAAAATCTGATGGAAATAAACCGGTGCCGGTTGATTATACCAATGTGGTTGGACAAGATAGTTTAACACGTTTCGATTCCGCTAAAAAAAATCAGGGTAAAAATAACAATAATAACAACCGAAATAATCGTGGTTCGGGTGTGGCTCGCCCAGTACAAAACGATACAAATAGAACTAACCCTCCCAAATTGATTAAGCGCAATGACCAGAATCCTCCGAAAACTGATTAATATTTGTTTTGCATTGATGCTTTTTACTTCATGCACCAGCGACGCGGTCTATTTCAGCTATCAATCCGTTAACGAAAATGGTTGGAATAAAGACAGCATTTGTACGTTTGATGTTGCTATCGAAAATGCTTCTCAACCTTACGACTTGTATGTAAATACCCGTAACAGAGGCGAATATCCCTATCAGAATATTTGGCTTTTTATCAAGGAGATTTCGCCCGATAGTGTGGTAACTAACGATACGATTGAATTTTATTTGGCCGATGAATTTGGTAAATGGCTTGGAAAAGGTGTTGGGTCGGCATTTAATATGCCAGTACTTTACCGACAGAATTTTAAGTTTGCCAAAAAAGGTGTTTATCGCTTCGAAATACAACAAGGAATGCGCGATTCGCTACTTGTGGGCATTAACGATGTAGGCATAAAAGTTGAAAAAGCAAAATAAGCATGGGAAAGAATAAATTGGCAAAATTTGCCGATATGGAGCAGTTTAAGCATGTGTTTCAGATTTCGTCGCACGTGTTGCGCGAAGGTAATAGTCTGGAAATGAAAGGACAGTGGCGCGAAAAGTTTTTTGGAAATAATAACCCCATTGTACTGGAACTTGGATGTGGAAAAGGCGAATATACAGTTGGGCTGGCGCAACTTTTTCCCGAAAAAAACTTTGTAGGTGTTGATATTAAAGGTGCTCGCATGTGGACTGGTGCAAAAGACTCAAACGAAAAAGGGCTGAAAAATGTAGCATTTCTGCGCACCGACATTGAAATGATTCAGCATTGTTTTGCAGCTGGCGAAGTAGCCGAAATTTGGCTTACATTTCCCGATCCGCAAATGAAAAAAACGACCAAACGTCTTACTGCTACCAATTTTATTCGTTCATACTTGCAGTTTTTGCAACCCGACGGAATAATTCACCTGAAAACCGACAGCAATTTTATGTTTACTTACACTTGCGAAATGGTAAAATTGAATCATTTTCCGGTAAACGTTTCTACAAACGATTTGTATGCTTCCGATTATGTAAACCCTATTTTGACCATAAAAACCTATTACGAACAACAATGGCTAGGGCGTGGGCTGAGTATAAAATACATTCAGTTTGTGCCACTGCATAATACTCCTTTATTTGAACCTGAAATAGAAATTGAACACGATTCCTATCGCAGTTTTGGTCGAAGCAAACGACATGGAATAGAAGAAGAGTAATCTTCGTTTATTAATTTTATTTTCTTTTCTTTCTGAAAATGTGCAACAATGAATCCCACGGATAATACATCATCATTCTTGGTCCCGAAAATCGCATAATTTCACGTATTTTCTCCCGCTGTATTGTATTTTTGTAGCAATGAATTTTGCAATCGGAACAAGCCCCTTTATCTTCTCCGAACGGACATTTATCTAATTTATGATGACAGAAATCTTTCAGTTCGCCACAATCATCGCATAATTCCTTTTTTTGAGTGTTATGCTTGCGATGACAGTAAAGTTCTATCATTAAGCCTACTATATGTTTTTCGTAATCGATTTTTGGCATTGAAAAATATTGTAACAGTTTATATTTTTTGAAATGTTTTTCAAAAATAACGATAAATCTCGATAATCAAGAATGATTCACAAAAAAACTATATATTTTCTGGGAACCTGCCAACATAAGTTTGTGGAAAACAAAAAGCTATCAATACCTACATAGGATTGATAGCTTTTTTCAGATAAATAATACTCTAAAATTAGTTTGCTCCGATATTTCCTTGCGAAATGATATTTGAGTATATAGCCTCGGTATGATACACATTGATATACCCCACATATACCAACCAATTATCGTATGTGATAGCTATATCACTATTCAAACTGCGAATGTTGGTATAGCTTTTTCCTGTGTTGCCGTCTATGTTTTGCAAGGTTTTTTTAATTCCACCACCACCAATGGTACCAATAGAACCAACATTGATACTTGCAGGGTAAAAATTATTGGGCAGTAAACCATTCATGGTAAGAGTTACTAATGTATTGCCATTCAACCGTTTTTCAAATAATGCAGTGCCAGTAATTCCATAAGTTTGAACGGTTGACAATGGATACGAAATGTTTGTTGCCGTTTTTATATTTCCACCAATATCGCCAATGGCAATAACATTATTGGGCTCCAAATTGCTTAAATGTACCTGAGCAAAACCATCATAAGCAATTAGTTGCTTATAGGTCATTGTAGATGTTAAAGTGCTACTTTTGCCATTTACATCCACTGGGTTTAATACAATTGTTGTTGTTCCACTTTCAATAGCTGAGTTTGCGCAAATTTCTGCAGGATGTGTTCCAGTTGGAGCTCCTACAAGATTAACATCAATAGTAACAGCAGTAAGACTTGTTTCAGTAAATGTGATAGTGCCCGTTACGCCAAGCATATCTTTTACTTTTAAATCGTAAGTTGTTTTTTCAGCTGGTAAAATTATCTCCTCGCTTTTACATGACAATCCTATTATCATTAGGAATACTGCACTGAAAATCATTAAATTTTTCATATTTATTAATTATTATTTATGCCATGTCTGATGGCTCAGTTGTGATAGTATTTCACATTACAAAGGTTCAAATAATTCATGCTGAAAATGTTACACCTAAACGAATTTTAGTTATAATATTCACAGATGTAAATTAGTGGAATAAAAAACTCCGAATAACGAAAGTTATTCGGAGTTTTATCTTATTCACCTTTATGGATTCTTAAAATACCTGCTCAGCCATACGTTTGTAACCTGTGTAACGCCATTTTGCGTTTTCTTCGGCTGCAGCAAACAGTTCTTCTGCTTCCGCAGGGAATTGTTTTAACAACGATGTGTAACGTACTTCACCTTTGAGGAAGTTTTGGAATTCGTCCCAGTTTGGTTCTTTCGAATCCAATTGCATTGGGTTTTTACCTTCAGCTTCCAAATCAGGATTGTAACGATACAAGTGCCAGTATCCACATTTAATTGCTTTTTCTTGCTCTTCATTTGCTTTACCCATTCCTGAACCAATTCCGTGGCTAATACAAGGAGAGTATGCAATTACAATCGATGGTCCATTATAAGCTTCAGCTTCTCTGATTGCTTTCAATGTTTGAGCCTGGTTAGCACCCAAAGCAACTTGAGCTACATATACATAACCATAAGTGGCTGCAATCATTCCCAAGTCTTTTTTGCGAACGCGTTTACCCGAAGCTGCAAATTTAGCTACTGCACCTACAGGAGTAGATTTTGAAGCCTGACCTCCAGTGTTTGAATAAATTTCGGTATCAAGAACAAGGATATTTACGTTTTTGCCCGAAGCAATAACGTGATCCAAACCACCGAAACCAATATCGTAAGCCCAACCGTCGCCACCGATAATCCATTGCGATTGTTTAATCAGATATTGGCTTAAGCCAGCAATCTGAACACATTTATCACATTTCTTTTCGTTTACAAGTGGAGTGATTTTAGCTGCTAATTCTTTCGATTTGTCAGCATCATTCTTAAATTCCATCCATTCGGTAAACAAACCTTTCAATTCGTCCGAACAGCAGTTTTCAGCAATAGATTCGTTCATTAAGCGCACCAAACGCTCACGCATATTGTCGTAAGCGAAAACCATACCCAAGCCAAACTCAGCATTGTCTTCGAATAATGAATTTGCCCATGCTGGTCCGCGACCTTCGTCATTTACGGTGTAAGGAGTTGAAGGAGCCGAAGCAGAATAAATGGAGCTACAACCTGTTGCATTCGAAACCATCTGACGGTCGCCAAACAACTGCGTAACTAATTTTACATACGGAGTTTCGCCACAACCGGCACACGCACCCGAGAACTCGAACAATGGAGTTGCAAATTGTGAGTTTTTCACGTTGGCTTTTGTATCTACCAAATGTTGTTTGGTTTTTACTTCGTCCACACAGAATTCCCAGTTTGTTTGGTTTTCGTATTGTGTTTCGATAGGCACCATTTTAAGTGCTTTTCCACCTTTGTTACCCGGACAAACTTCAGCACAGTTATCGCAACCCATACAGTCGAGCACGTCAACCTGAATACGGAAGCTCATATCAACAAATTGTTTGCCGTTTGCTTTCAAAGTGTCTGCTGCAAATGGTGCTTTCGAAGCTTCTACTGCATCCAAAAGGAATGGACGAATAGCAGCGTGAGGACAAACATAAGCACATTGGTTACACTGAATACAGTTGTCTTTGTCCCAAACAGGAACATTGGCAGCTACACCGCGTTTTTCAAATTTAGTTGTTCCTTGATCCCAAGTACCGTCTTCGCGACCTTTGAATGCCGATACAGGTATATCATCACCTTTTTGCGCATTTACCGGAACAACAATATTTTTAATAAAATCAGGAACATCAGCGCCAATAACTGCATCGTCGTCGAGCAGGTCAGCCCAATCAGCAGGCACATCAACTTTGGTGTATTCGCCACCACGGTCAACAGCTGCATAGTTCATGTTGATAACTTTTTCTCCTTTTTTACCATAGGATTTTACGATAGCGTATTTCATTTGACTTACAGCCAATTCGTAAGGAATTACGTTGGTAATTTTGAAGAATGCCGATTGCAGAATAGTGTTGGTGCGGTTACCCAAACCAATTTCCTGAGCAATATTTGTTGCATCGATAATATATAATGTAATATTATTGGCAGCTAAATATTTTTTTACATTGGTAGGAAGATTTTTCTTTACTTCGTCGACACTCCAAACGGTGTTCAACAAGAAGGTACCGTTTTTCTTCAAACCTTTTGTTACATCGTACAAACGCAAGTAAGCTTGAACGTGACAAGCTACAAAGTCTGGAGTAGTTACCAAATAAGTAGAACGAATAGGCGTATTTCCGAAACGTAGGTGAGAACAAGTGAAACCACCCGATTTTTTCGAATCGTATGCAAAATAAGCTTGTGAGTATTTATCGGTATTGTCACCAATAATTTTAATAGAGTTTTTGTTAGCACCAACAGTACCATCAGCACCCAGACCGTAGAATTTTGCTTCGTAAGTTCCTTCGCCGCCCATCGAAATTTCTTCGCCAAGTGGGAGTGAAGTGAAAGTTATATCATCAACAATACCTACAGTAAAACCATTACGAGGTGAAGGTAAGCCTAAGTTTTGATAAACCGACAATACCTGAGCTGGAGTGAAATCTTTCGACGACAAACCATAGCGGCCACCAACAACTAATGGTTGATTTTCGGTACCATATAAAACGTCTTTTACATCCAGATACAATGGTTCGCCACCAGCCCCTGGTTCTTTGGTACGGTCGAGTACACAAATACGTTTAGCCGTTTTTGGCATTACCGAAAGGAAATGTTTCGCTGAGAAAGGACGATACAAATGTACAGAGATTAATCCTACTTTTTCGCCTTTTGCAGTCAGGTAATCAATACCTTCGCGAATAGCTTCGGTAGCCGAACCCATTGCTACAACCACACGGTCGGCATCGGGAGCACCATAATAATCGAACAAGCCGTATTTACGACCAGTGATTTCGCTCAATTTATTCAAATAATCTTCCACAACGGCAGGAACTGCATCGTAGAAAGGATTACAAGCTTCGCGAGCTTGGAAATAAATATCACCGTTTTGAGCAGTACCACGCACTACAGGGTGTTCAGGGCTTAATGCACGTTCACGGAATTCTTTTAACGCTTCTTGGTCTAACAAACCTACAACTGCATCTTGGTCAATTTCTTCAATTTTCTGTATTTCGTGCGAAGTACGGAAACCATCGAAGAAATGTACAAAAGGAATGCGGGTTTTGATAGAAGCTAAGTGAGCAACAGCAGCTAAATCCATAACTTCCTGAACCGAACCAGTTGCAAATAAAGCACAGCCAGTCTGACGAACAGCCATAACATCCTGATGGTCACCGAAAATTGAAAGAGCATGCGAAGCCAAAGCACGAGCCGATACATGATAAACGCCAGGCAATAATTCACCGGCAACTTTATACATATTTGGAATCATCAGCAATAAACCCTGCGATGCTGTAAATGTGGTAGTTAACGCACCAGCCTGAAGCGATCCGTGCATTGCTGCAGCAGCGCCTGCTTCCGATTGCATTTCCTGTACTTGTACCGTTTCGCCGTACATGTTTTTACGACCCGATGCTGCCCATTCGTCAACATATTCGGCCATTGTCGACGATGGAGTGATAGGATAAATCGCAGCTACCTCGCTGAACATATAAGCTATATGCGCAGCTGCCTGATTACCATCACATGTCAAAAACTTTTTTGTTTGTGCCATTTTTTTTGTTTGTATTAAAATTGATATTTATGTTTTTTTTGTTAAATGTCTTGTATCTTGGTTCTAGTAAAGAAACCCCAACAACCAAAGTGGAATCTGATTCTTGCCACTTGCATTTTGTTCGGTTGTAACATAAAATGTTTTTGCCGAAGGTTTGTGGTTTGTATCGTTATCCAGTTTAAAATTAAGTTCCTGATCAATTAAGAAATCACTATTTTTGCGTCCTTTGTTTATTTTGTGTTTTGCATGCAATGCATTGTACAAAAAGGTTTTATATTCAGCTTCTCGGTTTACTTTTTCGGGATAAACAGCATGCATCAAATTTGTATTTTGTACGTAAAGTTGTTTGGGTTTTTTAGGGTACTCTTCGCCTTCGGAATATAACAAATTAAGCAAACGAGCATCTTTCAAATACTTAATATAATTCATTATCGTTGCACGCGAAGTTTCAATTTCGACGCTCAACTGGCTTACATTTGGTGCCGAAGGTGCATCTCCCATAATGATATAGAGCAGTTTGCGAATTTTGGATAAATACTTTAACTCAATTTGTTTTATAAGCAAAATGTCTACTTCCAGCATCATATTCATGGTTTTAAGCAGATTCTCCGAATAACTTCTGTTCTCAAGAAAAAACGGATAAAAGCCATGATGTAAATAATCCTCAAAATAATCGAGCGGCTGTATTTGAGCACAAATCTCGTTCGATAAAGTAGTTGATTTTTGTATTATTTCTTTTAATGTAAGCGATTTAAAGTTTGTGCCACATTTTAAATTTAGATATTCGCGGAACGAAAACCCCCTTAAATTATATACCGAAACAATATCCTGTAAATCGGAATTGTCTTCAATTAAGCGCATTACCGACGATCCCGAAAAAATAATGTGTAGATTTGGAAAGCGTTCGTAACATTCGCGGAGTTCTTTCGACCAGTTTTCGTATTTAAAAGTTTGGTCAATTAATAGTGTTTTTCCACCTTGTTTGCAAAAATCGTCGGCAAACTCCACCAAACTGTGTTGTGTAAAATAAAAATTATTGAAATTTACGTACAAACAACATCTGTCGCTTCCAAAATTTTCCTTTGCATATTGGAGTAAAAAAGTCGTTTTACCCACACCACGGCTGCCCTTTATACCTATCAGGCGGTGGTTCCAATCAATTTCGTACATCAACTGCCTTCGCACTGGCGATTGCACTTTTTCGACCAAATACTTATGGGTTTTGTAAAACGATTCCATGTAGAAATTTTTTGCAAAGATAAAAAAAATATTGCATTTTGCAATGTCGAGATTACAATATTCGGAATTATACGTTGAAAAAACAAGATTATTAGATGTTTTTACTCGCAAATATATATTTAAATATATGAATATCAGTATATTGAAATTTATCGAAACAATTTTATTCAAATATTTATTTGAAAATTAGGTAGATATATTTTGTGGAAGTATAAGAATTATTTCTTTAAATTCTGCTGTTAATGGGTTAATATTCGCAAAGATAGTATTGGCTTTTCAGGAAACCTAAAATTAAACACTGAAACTCCTGCTGTAGATTATGTTTTAAGAGTTTACACCTATTGGTTGCAAAATTCCGGAACTGATTTTTTTTTTTTAAAGCAACAGAAAATTGGTAATAGTATTGACGATAGGCTTCTATCAAATGTTCGATTTGGCGAAGTTGTATATGGCTTTCAGAAAGTTACTTCTTAGTTGCAAGATGTGAATTATAAACCTCTCGTAGATAAAATAGTTAACCTCTCGATGGTTGTTTTCTTTTTCTGATTGTAATTTGAAAAAGTACTAATTTTTGTCGTTGTGTAAAATAATTTTACAAATTTACATTTTATGTTTTCTTTTTAAATCGTTTTTCTATCTTTGCACTTGAATATCCAATTGTTAAATACCTTTCTTTATAATATGTCAAATGATTAACCGAATTTTCGACAACACAAAAAAGTTTACTGTTTTATTTTTATTGTCCATTACTATTATAGTATCCGCAAAAACATCATTCTCAAATCGTACTTTATCGTTTTTTACCTCTATGTGGAAAAATATTCCACAGGAAAAAGTATATCTCCATACCGACAAACCTTATTATAGTGCGGGCGAAGATATTTGGTTTAAAGCATACCTTATAAATGCATCTACGCATTTACCCGACACTAAAAGTCGATTTGTTTATGTCGAATTAATTAATTCTTTCGATTCTGTTATTCAACGGGTTAAGATAAGAAAAGATAGTCTGGGTTTTTCAGGAAATTTAAAATTAAGTGCTGAAACAGCTGCTGGTGATTATGTTTTAAGAGCTTACACCTATTGGATGCAAAATGCCGGAACTGATTTCTTTTTTAATAAACAATTAAAAATTGGTAATAGTATTGATGATAGGCTTCTAACAAATATCCGATTTGGAGACGTTGTAAATGGTTTTCAGACAGTTACTTTCCAATTGCGCGATGTAAACTCTAAACCTCTTGTTGGTAAAATGGTTAAACTCTCGATGAGTGGTTAAAAAAAGATTATTAAGCCAATTTCCTTAAAATCAAATCAACAAGGCGAACTGAGCTGGCGTATTCCCGTTGATACTGTTGCTGAAACAAAAGAAGTGATAAATTTAACGTTGGATGATTCTGCATTAAAATTTACAAAACAGTTTAATGTGCCTGTTGCTTTCGACGATTTCGATGTCCAGTTTTTTCCTGAAAGTGGTTCTTTAATCAAAGATAATGTTCAAACTATTGCTTTCAAGGCTATAGGTAGTAATGGTTTGTCAGTCAATATTTCTGGAAAAGTTTACGATGATAAAAATAATGAAATAACAGAAATTTCGAATTCGTACAAAGGAATGGGTAAATTTTCGTTGTTTTCACAGTTTGGAATTAATTATTATGCAATACTTAAAAATGAAAAAGGCATCGAAAAAAGGTTTTCGTTGCCTTTGGTAAATGATAAAGGTATTTCGATGAAATTAATTGCCAATAAAGGTAAAATATATTACGACATAAACAAACAACTACCCGATAGTATTCAAAGTCTTTTTATGCTCATTCATTCTCGTGGAATTGTTTATGTTTTACAACCCTTGAAGTTTCTGAGTGGACAAATGGAAGAAGAAAAATTGCCTGCTGGTATTGCCTCGTTTTCGGTTGTCGATTCACTTGGAAATGTGTTTTGTGAACGCCTTTATTTTGTAAAAAACAGTAATCTATACAATATTAATATTAGTAGTGATAAAAAAGCCTATAAAAAGCGCGAAGAAGTAAAGTTGAATTTCATTTTTTCAGATACAGATGGTAAGCCGATGAATGGAAAATATTCGATTAGTGTTACCGATAAAAAGCTTGTAATTCCGGATTCAACAGCGGATAATATTGAAAGTTATTTCCTTATGTCTTCCGATATAAAAGGTTACGTTGAACAACCCGCCGATTTTTTTACAGATAAAGATATCAATTCGCGCGAAAAACTTGATTTGTTAATGTTAACGCAAGCATGGCGTAGGTTCGATTTATCCGAATATACAAAACGAAAATTTAAACGCCCTGATTATTATCTTGAAATGGGACAGGCTATTTCGGGTAAAGTGCTGAATATTGCCAATAAGCCATCCAAAAATTGTGATATTATAATGTTGTCGAATTACAATAAGTCATTTCGTATGGCTACAACCGATTCTCTAGGCCAATTTATCATTGATGGTATCGAATTTCCGGATAGTACGGCAATTATGCTAAAAGCCCGTAAGAAAAAAAGTATTACCGATGTGGAAATAATACCCGATGCCGATAATTTTCCTGCTTCATCAGTTTTTATTCCATATAAAAATGAGGGAGCTGATACTAAACTTGCAAATTATTGGCAGGCAGCCAAAGAAAAGTACTACACCGAAGGCGGAATGCGTGTTATAAACTTAGATGAACTGACAGTTACAGCAAGTTCTAAACCTACAACCGACGAAAATCCAATGTATGCAGGTGCAGATGATAAAATTACTTCAGAGACTCTCGATAAATTTACTGGTATGAGTATATTGAATTATTTACAAATGGTTCCCGGTGTGTCAGTAATGGGAGAATCTATATCAATTAGAGGCGGTACTGGTAGTCCGTTATTATTAATTGATGGATTCGAAACCGAAAACATAGAAGATATAACATATTTAACCACCAATGATGTTGAAGAAATAGCAGTTTTTAAAGGTCCAAGTGCTGCAATCTTTGGTTCAAGGGGCGGAAATGGAGCAATTGCAATCACTTTAAAGAAAGGAATTGCTATTAAATACTCCACTCCAATCAGTCTTTCTGTGATAAAACCCTTGGGTTTTCAGAAAGCATCGGCTTTTTATATGCCGAAATATGAAGTGGAAGAAATTAAAAATGCATCAAAACCTGACCTGCGTACAACAATTTTTTGGGGCGATAAGCTGAAAACAGATGAAAATGGCAAACTAAATCTGCAATTTTTCACTGCCGATTCATCCAATAACTACAATTTTGTGCTTGAAGGAGTTTCTGAAAATGGTCAGTTTATTCATAAATCAGGCATTATTTACCGCGAAGAAGGACTTCCACAAGTTTATTATTAATTTTTTTTCATCCTCCAACTGTCGTGAAATCAGGCAATTTGTATATAAAACATGTTTTTCAGCATAAAAATTGGTAGAATATATTTGGTAG
>CAZEEN010000012.1:0-9619 GCA_964511115.1 uncultured Paludibacter sp.
TACACGCATTTATCACCTACTTTGGCCGAAATCGTAAAAGAAATAAACTTTAGTAGCAACAATCATTTTGCCGAATATGTATTTAAACAACTGAGCGTTTCGGCCACCAAACAAGGTTCCAACGATGGGTCGAAAGCTAAAATTGAGCAACTGTGGAATACAAAAAAATTATCAGTTACCGAACTGTTTCAATACGATGGCTCGGGACTTTCGCCTACAAACGGCGTGTCGGCAAATTTCTTTGTGAGTGTGTTGGAATTTATGAAAAAGAATAGTAAAAACGGCGAAGCTTTCTATAGTAGTTTACCCGTTTCGGGAACAAGCGGAACTTTGAAAAACTTTCTGGAAAATACCTCATTACAAGGAAAAGTACATGCCAAAAGTGGTACAATAGCTCGCGTAAAAAGCTACACAGGCTATATCGAACTAAAAAACCGCACCTTAGCATTTGCCGTTTTGGTAAATAATGCCAACGGCAGTTCAAAAGAAGTAACGGCAAAAATTGAGAAATTCTTATTGGAAGTAAGTCAATCGAAAAATATTGCCCCAAACCCCTAAAGGGGCTTTAATAACCGGCAAGTAACAAGCCAATATCATTAGCCGAGATGCCGTAATACTCTCCAATTAAGCGATTTACTAAAATGCCACTGTATACATAAGCACCATTTTGGAAACCGTTACTTTCGCCAATGGCTTGTTTTACGCTACCCGAATGTCCAATTTTTAGCAACATAGGAGCAAAAATATTACTTAATGCCATAGAAGCTGTTCGTGCCACACGCGATGAAATATTGGGTAAACAATAATGTATCACACCATGTTTTTCGAAATACGGACTTTTCAGTGTGCGGCATTTTGAGGTTTCGAAACAACCACCTTGGTCAACACTCAAGTCGATAATAACTGCGCCAGGCTTCATGGTTTTTACCAATTCTTCAGACACCATAAATCGCTCTGAGCCATAAATATAACGCAGATTTCCGATAACTGCATCGGCCGAAGCCAAGGCTTTGAACAACACAGCAGGATGAATGACCGATGTGAACACCTGCTGCCCGAGATAATGTTGAATTTTACGTAATTTACTAATATCGTGGTCGAAAATTTTCACCTGAGCACCCAATGCCAATGCCGTACGAGCAGCTACCGTACCTGTAATACCAGCACCCAAAATCAACACTTCGGTAGGCGAAATTCCGGCCACACCACCCAATAAAATTCCTTTTCCTCCACGTTCGTTACTCATCAACTCGGCAGCAACCGCTATGGCTGTACTTCCTTCAATTTCGGAGATGGAACTCACCACCGGAAAGGTTTTTTGTTCGTCTTTTATCAATTCATAAGCAAAAGCGTTCATTTTCTTTTTCATCAAAAGCGTAATGGTATCGGCGGTTAACTTATTGAGTTGCAACATCGAAAAAACGGTTGAGCGGTCGTGCATCATCTCAATTTCCAACAAAGTAGGAGGCGTAATTTTCAGCACAATATCAGTCGAAAAAACGTCGGTAGGCGTATCGACCAAAAATGCACCAGCCTCACTGTATTGCAAATCGGAATAAGCCATTGCCTCACCAGCGCCCCGCTCGATATACACACTATGACCTTCTTCGGTAACAATAGCGACCCCTTCGGGCGTTAACGGCAGTCGGGTTTCAATCGATTTATCCTCCTTCGGAATTCCGATTGACAAACGAGGTTGGCTTGCTATTTCACGTAGTAAACATTCCTCTGGAAAAAGTGAACGTTGTGTTTTGGCGTCGAGTTTCATTGTTGTTTTGAAAAATTAGGAGAATAAGTAACGACTACAAAGCTAAAAACAATTATTTAAATAAACAAGTAAACAGCCTAAAATCAGCTATAAATTACCAATTTCTCAATTTCAAATTTTCAATTTTCCGTTTTATAATTTCTAATTTCTGCCTTCTAATTTCTAACTTCTACCTTTAATACCTATCTTTGCAGCCTTTATGGAACGTAAACTTCTCAACGCACATATTGCAATTTTAATAGCAAATCTATTTTTTGGACTCAACAATCCCATCTCGCGGTCGTTGATGCCCGAAATAATCAATCCTATTGCATTCACCTACTTTCGTTTAGCAGGTGGTGCTTTTCTTTTTTGGGTATCTGTGGTTTTTGTCAAATACGAGAAAGTACCGTTGAGGGATATTGTATCATTGTTTTTTGCCGCATTCTTTTCGCTCACTGCCAACCAAATTCCATTTTTTTACGGCTTATCAAAAACATCACCTATCGATGCCTCTATAGTTGTTTCAACATTGCCTATAGTAAGCATGATTTTGGCTGCAATAATTATCAAAGAGCCAATTACATTTAAAAAAGCTTTTGGTGTATTGGTAGGTGCTTCGGGAGCATTATTTTTGATTTTATCGGAAAATATTTCGAATATTGGAAGTGGTAATACCACAGGCAATTTAATTATATTTGTAGCAGTAACTTCATTTTCGTTATACCTTACTTTATTCAAAAACTTGATTCGCCGTTATTCGCCTTTTACTATTATGCGTTGGATGTTTTTGTTTAGCGCAATACAAAGTTATCCACTTTGCCATACAGCTGTAGAGACTATAAATTATTCAGCTTTTGATTGGTCAATATTGTTACGTATAGCTTATGTTGTAATAATTGCCACTTTTGTTTCGTATATTCTTCTTGGCGCTGCACAAAAAGTATTACTGCCAACAACACTAAGTATGTATAACTATACGCAACCCATTATTGCCTCCCTGGCAACTGTAGCAATGGGGCTCGACGTTTTTGGGTACGACCAGCTTGTTTCTATTGTTTTAGTATTTGTAGGCGTTTATATTGTTACGCAAAGTAAAACCCGCGAACAAATGGAAGCCGAACGAGCACGAAAATCAGTCGAAAATACTCTGCAAAACAGCTAAAGAATTTAAACCGTGGAAACCGGAAATGTGTAGGCGATAATACTCGATAAGTGTTTTAAGTACTTCGGCACGTTGCGTTCGCGACAATGAAAGTTCATTCATATTAAAATAATCGATTTCGTCTAACCGACACAGATTTTCGGCTTGAGCATTGGCCACATAATGCGCATGTAGTGGTTTTGTCGACAAAAACTCACCATTTATCAAATCGAAATACCTGCCGGTTTCGTTATTCAGATGCGGTTCAAAACCCAAAAAGCGGGTTAATTTGAGCATGAAAATGAGATGAAAATTAGCGGGTACTTCCTGAGTACAATCCAGCACTTCGATAGATTGACAAATAAAAAGAAACAGATTTTCGTCGGGCGTGCTGTGCTTAATACTTCGAAATAGCAATTCGGAAATAAATAGCGCAATTGCATTTTTTATTGGGTCGAACGGAATACCTGTGAGTGGCAAATCGATTCGGATATCTTTAATGGTGTGAATTTCTTTGGTTGGGTTATAAAACAAATCCATATCAACTACACTCAGTGGTTGAAAAAAAGCCGCTTTCGTAGTGGAGCGCTTATTGGTAACACCACGCACCATAAAGGATGTGCGACCATACATTTCGGTGTACATGGTAACAATCCACGAAGTATCGGAATATTTGGTGCTATGCAACACAACACCTTTAGTTTTCGAAAGCATATATAGGCATTTATTGTTGCAAATATACAGCTAAATCCTGAAATGGATAAAGAATTGCTAGTCAAATAAAGTGTATAAGAGCTTTCATGAGGCAAAAACACTTACACATTTAGGTGATTAATGTATTATCAAGCAAATAGCCATCTATTTATTTATCAGATTTTCAGAAAGATAGAAAATATTTAGAAATATTTTATCCAAACTGTTTGTAGATTAAAAAAACTGCCGTATATTTGCACCCGCAATTGAGAGCAACTTTTTGAACAATTGCAACGACCAGAAATGGTCCCTTCGTCTATCGGTTAGGACGCCAGGTTTTCATCCTGGAAAGAGGGGTTCGACTCCCCTAGGGACTACTAAAATTAAGATATTAAATAAATAAAATTTGAGATGGCAAATCACAAATCTTCGATAAAAAGAATTCGTCAAGCTGAAAAACGCAAATTGCATAATCGTTATTATGCTAAAACTGCTCGTAATGCAGTTCGTAAATTGCGTGCAACTTCAGAAAAAGCAGTAGCTACCGAAATGTTACCAAAAATCAGCTCAATGCTTGATAAATTGGCTAAACGTAACATTATTCACAAAAACAAAGCTTCGAACTTAAAATCGAAATTGACTGTTTTCGTAAATAAATTAGCATAACAGCTTCTTGTAAAAAATACAGAAGCCCTTTTCCTTACGGAGAAGGGCTTTTTTGTCGTGCACAATGTTGTCGGCAAATTTCCATTTCCCAAACATTTGTACTATTTTCGCACTCATTAAATTGATTAATTACAAACTATGCGAAAAGGAATCTATTTTCTGCTCCTACTTCTACTCGTTGCCTGTCAACCCCGACTGTGGCAAGTGCAACAAGCTACTTCTACAAAAATTGCCATCGACGCTTCAACACAAGCATTAGCTGACACCGGCTATATCAATTTTCTACAACCGTTCAAAAAGCAAGTTGACTTGCAAATGAATGTGGTTATTGGACGAGCTGCCGAAACTATGCGCGGCCACGCACCCGAAAGTTTGCTATCGAACTTTAGTGCTGATGTGTACCGACTGTCAGCAAGCGATTATTTGAAATCGGAAGTGGATATTGCTATCGTAAACCTTGGCGGACTGCGCACCGTTGTTCCTGCCGGCGATATTACCGTACGCAAAGTGTTTGAGCTAATGCCTTTCGAAAACGAATTGGTAATTGTGTACTTAAAGGGCGATAATTTGAATGCATTGTGTCAGTATTTTGCATCGATGGGTGGTGAAGGTGTTTCGGGTTTGCGCTTTAAAATCGAGAATAGAAAAGCAGTTGAAATTCAAATCGGAGGTCAGCCACTGGATACAAACAAAATCTACAGCATTGCTACAAACGATTATTTGGCTGGTGGCAACGACAAAATGGCCGCACTCGCCTTGTACGAAAAGCGTATAAATACAGGTATTAAAGTGCGAAATATGCTAATTGACTTTATAAAATCTGAAACAGAAAAGGGGAAAGAGATTAGGGCTGAGTTGGACGGAAGGATTAGAAATTAGAAGTCAGAAATTAGAAGTCAGAAATTAGAAATTAGAAATTAGAAGAGAAGAATGAAAAATAAAAGATTTTACATATTAATATTTTTAGCTTTATCATTAAACACGGTATCGGCTGTAAAAAATATTAAGTTGGTTATACTTCATACCAACGACACACACAGTCAGGTGGAGCCTACCGAGAACTCGACACTTAAAACCTCGGATATGGGCGGTTATGCGCGACGAATTGGTGTAATTAACAAAATCAGAACTGAAGAGAAAAATGTGCTTTTGCTCGACGCTGGTGATTTTTCGCAGGGAACTCCCTATTTTAATTTTTACAACGGACGTATTGAAATTGATGCATTAAATCGCATGAAATACGACGCTGTAACGCTCGGAAATCACGAATTCGACAATGGCATTGATACGCTTGCAGTTATTCTACAAAATGCAAAATTCCCGATTGTAAGCTCGAACTACGATGTAAGAGACACACCGTTAAAAGCTATTGTGCAGCCTTTTTTGGTTCTGAAACGTTTTGGTTTGCGCATTGGAATTATGGCAATCAATGTAGAGCCAAAGAGTTTAATTATTGAAAGCAATTATCGTGGATTGTTTTACAACGACCCAATTACCACAGCAAATGAAACCGCCACATTTCTCAAAAAAGAGCAGAAATGCGATGTTATTATTTGCCTTTCTCACTTAGGTTCAGATGCAACTGCAAAAGAGGTTAACGATTTTCAATTGGCTCGCGAAACCCGATTTATCGATGTAATTATTGGAGGACACTCACACACACTCCTCGAAAATGCCAAAGAAACGAACCGCGATGGTCGCAAAGTCGTTATTGCACAAGTTGCAAAAAGTGGATGGTATTTAGGGAAAATAGAGTTAAACTTAATAAAATAGACAAAAAACCAACAGCTGTAACAGCCCAGCTGGGCGCACAAAAAAATAGCCTCGTAACCAAATGGTTACAAGGCTTTTTTAATTGAGGCAAATACAGTCTTTACATTAAATGCGAACCAACAAGCAGGTAAATAAGAGCTGCAAGAATAGCACTAACAGGAATTGTGAGAAGCCAGGCAACTAGCAAGCTTTTTGTAACTCCCCATCGTACAGCCGAAAGTCGTTTTACAGCACCAACACCAATAATTGCACCCGTAATGGTATGTGTAGTACTTACAGGAATTTTAAGCATTTCGGTCAGAAAAAGAGTAAAAGCACCTGCAGTTTCGGCAGCAACTCCTTCGAGTGGTGTAACTTTAGTAATGCGTGAGCCCATTGTTTTTACAATTTTCCATCCACCAGACATAGTGCCCAACGAAATCATCAGAAAACAAGAAAAAGCAACCCAATCAGGCATATCACCCAAGGCATAAACACCCATATCAATGCCATTCTGATTATATGCAGCCAACAAAGCTGCTGCAATAATACCCATTACTTTTTGCGAGTCGTTAAGCCCATGCCCAATACTAAATAAGCCCGACGAAACGAGTTGAAGTCGTTTAAACCAAATATTTGCTTTGTGCGGATTAGCTTTTTTACAAATATGTAAGATGGCTATTGTAAGCCATGATGAAACCACCATTCCTATAATTGGGGCAAGAAATATAAATGAGGCTATTTTAATAATAACATCCCCTTTGATAGACTCAAAACCACTTGTTGTATAACCATTTGCAATTACAGTACTCATTATTGCAGCACCTGCAAATCCTCCAATCAGCGTATGTGATGAAGACGAAGGAATACCCAGCCACCAGGTTAGCAGATTCCACGAAATTGCAGCCACAATCCCCGAGAAAATAACCGGCAAGGTTACATATTGCTCCAGCACAGCTTTCGAAACTGTATTGGCTATCCCAAACTCACCAATTATAAATTTAGCAATAAAAAAAGCTACAAAATTAAAAAATGCAGCCCACAAAACAGCCTTAAATGGTGTGAGTACTTTGGTAGATACAATTGTTGCTATTGAATTGGCCGCATCGTGAAAACCGTTGATAAAATCGAATATCAGAGCCAAAACTATAACTGTTATTAATAGTGTCATTTTTTGTTTTAATAAAATGATTATGCGTACTTTACAATAATAGTCTGTATAATTTTACCAACATGCTCGGCAACATCGGTCGATTTTTCGAGTTCCGACATAATTTCTTTCAATTTTATTACCTCAATGGCATCTTTTTCGTTTTCAAACAATTCAATCAGGAATTTTTCGTACACATCATCGGCTTCATGCTCTAAATCGTGTAAATCTTTGCAATATCCTTTTACGTCTTTCGGCGATTTTTTGAGAATATTTAGTTCATCGACAGCGCTACTGATAGTTTTGGCACAACGATTTAGAACCAAAGCCAACTCAACAGCACTTTTTGGCATTTGCTTAGGATTATATAAAACAATTTTTTTTGCACAGCTATTAATAATATCAGTTACATCGTCCAATTTATTTGCCAAATTATGTATATCTTCGCGGTCGAATGGAGTAATAAAAGTTGAGTTTAATTCATCAAAAACCTTGTCCGACAAGGTGTCACCTTTTTTTTCTTGCTCCTTTATTCTTACATAATAATCATTTGCAGTCTCGTGGTCGTAGTTTTTCAAAAACTCTATCATAATTTCAGAGGCTGAAATCATTACTGTAGACATTTCTTTTAAAATTGGAAAAAACTTTGGTTCTTTGGGGGTAAATGCACTTAAAAAACTGTTCATTTTGTTTGTTTTTAAATAATTTATTATCAAGCGAATATTGTTATTTAGCAACCAATTGCTATAAATTGAGATTACAATTTACGAAATACATGTTACATTTTTTTGCGTTGCAAAAGTATAAAAAATTAAACGGAAAAAACAACAATTTTGTGGTAATTTATAAACAATCATTTATAACTCGATTTTTTTCAAAAACTCAATTTCAGAAACAAAAAACACAGATTTTGGTGCATAACGTTAAAGAATTATGATTTTAATATTCTTTTGCATTTCAAATACAATAAATCAAACATAACTGATATACTGCATTTTAGATAAGTATCCTACAAATACAACATCAATAAAACACAAAAAATAGGTTGTAAAACATGTTTTTGCGATTGTACGCTTCAAAAAAAGGCCGTTTCTTTGCCACCGTTAACTAAACAACACAATCTTTTTTATACCTTAAAAAACTAATACCTATTCGAGTGCGAGACTTTGTGAAAAGTTTCGCACTTATTTTTTTGTTTTATTTCAAAACAAATTTAATGCACATTTAAGCAATTTTGTGCAATTTCAGATTGCAGGTTCAGTAAAAACTGCTAAATTTGCGTGTTCAAAAAAAAGTGTTGGGCATCGCTGTTATTCGCTACGCGATATTTGTAATTCGCACGTTCTTAGCTTCGCGATAATAGGCTTCGCCGATAATTCTTTATATTTATTGTTCTGTTGTCTGTTGACTGTCGTCTGTCGTCTGTTGTCTTTGATAAATGAAAATTATTAACCATAAATAATATAGAAATGAGTTTTAAAATTGTAGTTCTTGCCAAACAAGTGCCCGATACGCGCAATGTAGGAAAGGATGCCATGAAAGCCGATGGAACGGTAAACCGTGCTGCGCTTCCTGCCATTTATAATCCCGAAGATTTAAATGCATTGGAACAGGCACTCCGTTTGAAATCGAAAATCGCAGGTGCAACCGTACATGTACTAACAATGGGACCTGCACGTGCAGCCGAAATTATTCGCGAAAGCATGTACCGAGGCGCCGATGGTGGTATTTTATTAAGTGGACGTGAGTTCGCCGGCTCCGACACCCTCGCAACTTCGTATGCTCTGGCTTGCGCCATTCGCAAAATGGGTAAAATCGATGTTATAGTTTGCGGTCGTCAAGCAATTGATGGCGATACCGCACAGGTTGGCCCTCAGGTAGCCGAAAAACTTGGATTTCCACAAATTACGTATGCCGAAGAAATAATAGCATGCGAGAAAAATAAAATCACAGTTAAACGTCGCCTCGAACGTGGTGTAGAAGTTGTAACAGGTCCACTTCCTATGGTTGTTACTGTAAATAGTTCGGCTCCCGAATGCCGTCCACGTCACGCGAAACTCACCCTGAAATATAAACGCGCCGCCACATTGAGCGAAAAACAAGATGCAGGAGCCGATTATACCGACATATACAATATGCATCCTTATTTAAATATTCCTGAATGGGGTGTTAGCGATATCGACCACGATATACAATGGTTAGGACTTTCGGGCTCACCAACCAAGGTGAAGCAAATTGAAAACGTTGTTTTTACGGCCAAAGAAAGTAAACGTCTTACGGCTAACGACGAAGAAATGGAAGATTTAATGAAAGAACTTATTGCTAACCATACAATTGGATAATAAATCAATTTGCCAATACATCAATTTGCCAATGTGCCAATAAATCAATGTGCCAATGTGCCAATAATTTTAATATGCCAATATTTTAATTATAACATTCTTCACATTTGCACATTATTCACATT
>CAZEEN010000012.1:9719-35280 GCA_964511115.1 uncultured Paludibacter sp.
TTCACATTTGCACATTATTCACATTAGCACATTATTCACATTAGCACATTGGCACATCATCACATTAACATATTAAATAAATGAATAACCTTTTTGTATATCTCGAAATAGAAGACGGCATTGTAGGCGATGTTAGTCTGGAACTGCTCACCAAGGGACGCACCCTTGCCGACCAGTTAAAATGCAAACTCGAAGCGGTAGCTGCCGGTTACCAGCTCGATAAAATTGGTGAGCAGGTATTTCCTTTTGGCGTAGATACGCTTTATTTGGCCGACGATAAACGTTTGGCTCCTTATACCACATTGCCTCACACTTCGTTGTTGGTAAATCTTTTCAAAGAAGAAAAACCACAAATAGCCTTTATGGGAGCAACTTCCATTGGTCGCGATTTGGGTCCACGTGTTTCTTCGGCATTGTTTAGCGGCTTAACTGCCGACTGTACTTCGCTCGAAATTGGAACGTACGAAGACAAAAAACAAGGCAAAATCTACGAAAATTTGTTGTATCAAATTCGTCCTGCTTTTGGTGGTAATATTGTGGCAACTATCGTAAATCCCGATTGCCGCCCACAAATGGCAACCGTGCGCGAGGGTGTAATGAAAAAAGAAATTCGCAACGCCAAACATGTAGGTAAAACTGTAAAACTTGATGTTGCTAAATATGTGCCCGATACCGATTTCGTGGTTGAAGTAATCGAACGTCATATTGAGAAATCGAAGCTAAATATCAAAGGTTCACCGATTATTGTATCGGGCGGCTATGGTGTAGGTAGTGCCGAAAACTTTAAATTGCTTTTCGACTTAGCAAACACCCTGGGTGCCGAAGTAGGTGCTTCGCGTGCTGCTGTTGATGCTGGTTTTGCCGATCACGAACGCCAGATTGGTCAAACAGGAACAACAGTTCGTCCAAAATTGTATATTGCTTGTGGTATTTCGGGTCAAATTCAGCACATTGCAGGAATGCAGGAAAGCGCCATGATAATTTCCATAAACAACGACCCCAAAGCACCTATCAATGCTATTGCCGATTATGTAATTACAGGTAGCATCGAAGAAGTAATACCGAAAATGATTAAATATTATAAGAAAAACAGCAAATAATATGAATTTTTTCAACGATAATCCAGCCATAAAATTTCAGCTATCGCATCCGTTGATGCCAAAAATTGTTGCTCTCAAGGAGCGTAACTTTGCTGATAAAGATAAATTTGATTATGCCGCACGCGACCATGAAGATGCCATTGACAGTTACGAAAAAGTACTGGAAATCATTGGTGGGATTTGCTCCGACATAATTGCTCCTAATGCCGAAAGTGTTGACCACGACGGTCCACAAGTTGAAAACAGCCGTGTAATTTATGCCCGTGGAACACAAGAAAACCACGATGCATTGACTCAAGCCGGTGTTTACGGAATTACACTTCCACGTCAGTACGGCGGTTTGAACTTCCCAATGGTCGCTTATGTTATGTCGGGCGAAATGGTATCGCGCGCAGATGCTGGCTTTGCCAATATTTGGGGCTTGCAGGACTGTGCGGAAACGATTTCGGAATTTGCTACAGACGAAATTAAAGCCGAATTCCTTCCACGCGTTTGCGAAGGTGCAACCTGTTCGATGGACTTAACAGAACCAGATGCAGGTTCGGATTTACAAGCTGTACAGTTAAAAGCAACTTACAACGAAGCCGATGGTATGTGGTATTTGAATGGTGTTAAACGCTTTATTACCAACGGTGACGCTCAGATTAAGTTAGTATTGGCTCGTTCGGAAGATGGAACTACCGACGGTCGTGGACTTTCGTACTTTGTTGCCGATAACAAACACGACCATACCGTATTGGTTCGTCGTATCGAAAATAAATTAGGAATCAAAGGCTCACCAACTTGCGAATTGGTATTTAACAATACTCCGGCTCAATTGGTAGGTACACGCCGTATGGGACTTATCAAATATGTAATGTCGCTTATGAACGGTGCCCGTTTGGGTATTGGTGCACAGTCGACCGGACTTTCGGCTGCTGCTTACACCGAAGCCTTGAATTATGCCCGCGAACGTCGTCAGTTTGGAAAAGCCATTATTGAATTCCCTGCTGTTTACGAAATGCTCTCGATTATCAAAGCAAAATTGGATGCTTCACGCGCTTTACTTTACGAAACAACCCGTTTTGTAGATGTTTATAAAGCATACGAAGGTATAGAGGCAGAACGCAAATTAACTCCCGAAGAAAAAGCGGAATACAAAGATTATTTGAAATTGGCCGATGCATTGACGCCAATGCTTAAAATGTTCTCGAGCGAATACGCCAACCAAAATGCGTATGATTCGATTCAGGTTCATGGTGGTTCAGGCTTTATGAAAGATTATGCGTGCGAACGTCATTTCCGCGATGCACGTATTATGACCATTTACGAAGGAACTTCGCAATTGCAGGTTGTAGCAGCGATACGCCACGTAACTACAGGCAACTACCTGAAAATGATTAAGGAATATGATGCGCAATTTATTAAACCTGAATTTACATCGTTCCGCAAACGTCTGCAAATAATGACAAACCTATTTGCAAATGCCGTAACACGCGTAAACGAAACAAAAAATCAGGAATACTTAGATTTCCAAAGCCGCAGGTTGGTTGAAATGGGAGGACATATTATTATGACTTACTTACTTTTAATTGATGCCAGTCGCGATACGGAAGACCAATTCCGCCGCTCAGCCGAGGTGTATCTGAACTACGCCGAAGTAGAAGTTCGTCGTCACGCAGCATTTATCAAAACATTCGAAGTAGATAATGTTGATGTGTATAAAGTGCAGTAAAAAAGTTGACTGATTATAATACAAAAGCTCCCGAATCGATATTGGTTCGGGAGTTTTTTTACACTATGCCGAGTGGTATGTAAAAAAATAGCAAGTGCTGAATTTGTAGAAACATAATTTGGGTTATCAATGAAATAGAATTGAAAAAATTATTGAGCACAATTTTGTCCGTATCGCAAATAAAATCTATCTTTGCAACAATTCGAATAAAATTAACATAGAGACATAATTAATTGTATCTCTACAATAAAAAAAACAGATAAAACAAACATTTTCAACGTATTAATTGGCATTAGCAATTATTCATACGAAACTATGGAATTACAAATCATTCAAAATAAAATTTACGAGATAAGAGGACTAAAAGTTATTTTAGATAGAGATTTAGCACAAATGTATGAGGTGTCTACCGGAAATTTGAATAAAGCTGTAAAACGTAAAGCTGATAGATTTCCCGATGATTTTATGTTTCAACTCTCAAATGATGAATTCGACTTGATATTCCAAAACGGAACATCAAGTTGGGGTGGAACAAGGAAATATGCAATTCAACGACATTTATCAGGCACTAACCGAAATGGCAAGCCAAAACAAACAAAATAATAAGCCTCTGAATCCGGATGGATATTTGGCGTATGAAAAATAAGGAAATGACTAAGAGCAAAATTATCAAAATTGAAGATAAAGAAATCCTAATTTATTCATTGAATAATGAGGACTACATTTCGCTTACTGATATGGCACGCAGTCAATTAGAAGATGTTATTATTATAAAATGGTTAAGTTTAAAAAATACGATTGAATATATCGGAGAATGGGAAGCAATGTATAATCCGGATTTTAATTATACCGAATTCGGTATAATTAAAAATGCTTCGGGTGGTAATAACTTTGTTCTTTCTGTAAAGCAGTGGATTGAAAAAACAAACGCTATTGGACTAACTGCAAAGGCAGGAAGATACGGTGGAACCTATGCTCACAAAGATATTGCATTTCATTTTGGGATGTGGATTAGCCCCAAATTTCAGTTGTTACTTGTAAAAGAATATCAACGCCTCAAAAGTGATGAAAATGACCGACTTAAATTGGAATGGAATTTTCAACGTACATTATCCAAAGTAAATTACACAATCCATACCGATGCAATTAAAGAAAACCTGATACCAGCAGAATTAACTCCTTTGCAAATTAGTTTTGTATATGCTAATGAAGCTGATATACTGAACGTAGCATTGTTTGGAAAAACAGCCAAACAGTGGAGAGTAGAAAACCCTGATTTAAAAGGAAATATCCGCGATGCAGCCAGCATTGAGCAATTGGTTGTTTTGTCCAATATGGAGAGTATGAATGCTGTATTGATTCATAAAGAATTAACTCAATCGGAACGATTAATGGAATTAAATAAAATGGCGATTATGCAAATGAAATCGCTTATAAACAACACTAAAATTCAAAAATTGAAAGAATAAAACAAATATTTTCAACATATTAATATAGCATTAGCTATTATTCTTACTCCTGAAATTTATAAATTTTTATTGTCTCACAAAGAATTAAAACTCCCTAGTATTTCCTCTCCATATTCTCCACTAACTGTTTCACTTCCAGCTTAAACCATTTTGGTTGCAAAACTTCCACATCTTCGCCCAGCGAAAGCAATTCCTGACGAAAATCGAAAGTTGGTTTTAGGTGTAGACGAAAGGTGGAATAAGTATCGGTTGTTTCGGTTTCGATTTGCGAGTGGTGAAGTGGTAAAGCTCGAAGATAGTTTGCCTGATATGCCGAAACACGAACTGTAACATCCTGCACAGCCACATCTTCCACATTTATTATGCCATAACAATCCTGAAAATAGGCTTCGGCATCAAAGGTTGCGGGTAAATCAAAATGCTCGGTGGTTGCTTCGCAAGCTTGTAACCTATCCAATCCATAAATCCGCAATTTATCGCTCCGACCAACCAAATACCAGCGCTGCTTAAAAACTTTGACAAGATATGGTTCTACTTCAAATTCGGCAGCTGTTTGCATTCCAAACGATTGATACGAAACTCGAAGTTTCAACCCATCACGCATGGCTTCGATAATGGTTGTCAGAAATTGCTGCCCCGATGGAATATTCTCAAATTGGATGCGGCTTTTCAATTTATGACTTTCGTTTATCAGGTTATTTACCGCAAAAGTATTGAGCAACCATGTGCGAACGCCACCACGCTGCATATCTTCGGCATTGTCGATAAAGTATTCGTAGGTGCTTTTACTGCATTCGATGTTTATGTCGAACATTTCTTCGATAGCAATGCGATGATTATGAAAAGTTCGCAACGGAATTTTCTTGCCATCCGAAAGCGTGTTTCGCAACCATTTACGGTTAATATCGTCAAAACTAATTTTACCCGACTGGTATATAGTATCGACCAGCCAAATATAACGGTTAAATAGATTATTTGCCATAATACTTTATTTTTGCTACAAAGATACAATTTAGCTATGCCAAAAACAAGCATAGGCTTTCGAAGCCTTTCAATATTAATGCCGAACAAATATAAACAATTGATATACACAGAATATTATTGCTTATCAAGTTGCTCATTATGAGCCGATTCATTTTTTTGTTGGCACTTAAACGAAGCCGAGAAAATAAATAGCCATTTTGATAAAACCCCGTTATAATCCGACTGTTTTTTACTGCCAATTGATACGATTTGAACAATGCAAAAATCAACAAAAGGTTTGGAATTAACCATTTATCCGGTAAAAAGTGCTTTTCATCTTCCGGATTATTTAAAAGCTTTTCTATCAATTCACTACCTGGGATATTAACGAATATAATGAAAAGCAAAAGGCTGACAGCTATATATCCCGAAAGAGTATGTATATTTATCGATTTCATTGACTTTGATTTAAAGAAATATTATTTTCACTGAATTTATAAAACCTAGGCTCAAATTTTAATCGAACACTTCCATTTCCGATACGACTTGAATAAATTAATTCAGCCAGTCCCAACGTACTACTTTTATCACTAAATTCAGTTATTTTGTAGTATTCTGGGCGATAAAGCAGAATTCTAACATCCACACTTTTCGACATTGCTTCGTAATCCGATAAACTGAGCCAATCGTTAACATGATTCAAAATGGGTTTTTGAGGATTTTCGGTTTCCATTAACACGATAACCGGAATTTCGTACTTGCGTGCCAATGCTTTAAGTTGGTAAAACTTATCGGCTAAGTCCAATTTGTGGCCTTCCCGATAGTTTAAATTATTTACATCGTCAATTACAATCATTTCAATGGGTTGAATTTCAAATTGTTCATCTATTTTCGAGTCAATCTCGTCAATAGTCAGGTAAGGTGTGTCATCGAAATGTAGGTTCGACAACTCATATTTATCGAAAAGTTCGTCCAAAACAGCCTCTTCAACATTACTTCTTTGTAGTTGCTGCATTTCAATATTTAGATTGTTGCAAAGCAACATTTTAGTAAGTTGCATTGCCGCCAGATTGGTCGAAAACCACAGCTTTCCCAAATTGCCTTCGTACATGGTGTTATTTATCATCGTCAATGCAAACGCTCTTTTTCCCATTCCTGGTGGCGCTGCAATAACGATTAACTCACCTTTTTGCCAACCTGTTGTTAGCTTGTCCAAAGCGTCAAAGCCCGTTGAGAGCCCGCTTACACCTTGCGGGTGCTCACGGGCTTGCTGCAACGAAACAAACAGTCGGTCAGTAATATTGTGTAGGGATTCCATTGATTAATTTTGAATTTTAGTTTTATGCAAAAATAGAGTATAGCTATGCCAAATCAAAGCATAAGTAGTTGATATAAAAATAATTAGATATTTTCGTGTAGAATCAAGAAAAAATTAATACATTTGCATCTCAACGATTTCAATTGCTTGTAGAAGTCCTTAAACTTAAATATAAAACCAAAAGATATACTTAAACACTAAAAACCAACATGACAGTACAATCAAAACTATTATTTATTCTGATAGGAGACGACAAAACAGGTAAAACTAATCTTCAGAAATATTTAATCAAAGAACTTTGCAATCAATCTTACGACAAACTGCCTGTAAATGTGAGTTTTAATATTACACATCCCGAAATAAAAAAGAAATTCAGAAATATTTCTTTTGGAAACAGAAGCTATCAGGAAAAACGAAGTGATTATGGCAGTGTGGATAATTACTTTGAGCAGCATTTTAAAGCTGCCGATATTTGTATTGTATCATCGCATCTTGTCGAAAATGATATTGAACAAATGATATTGAATGGCAAAAAACGGTATTACAATGTAATTGGAGTGTTTTTTTCAAATTCGATTAAATCTAGCTTCGCTTTAAATTCGCAGATTTCGCTTTTAAATTGGAATGAAAGACTCTATATTGAGAATCCAACAATTGAAAATCACGAAGAAGATTTAATCAAAGCACAATTGAAGACAATTGCAACCAATTTTGTGCATTCGCTTATTAACAGAACGAACGCATTATAAAAAGCGTTCGTTTACTTCTCAAAAAGAAATCTGAAATAACTTTCGGGGGAGTTTAGAAATGATTTGGTGAGTTTGTAGGGTTCGGTATCTTCGTACTGTATGGGTGCAATTTGGTCGTTGTCGAACGAATATATGGTTGCTCCCGGGTAACTGAGCAAAATTGGCGAATGTGTAGCAATAATCAGTTGTGCTTCGCCCGAAGTATCGAGTTCGTGAATTATAGATAAAAAAGCTAATTGCTTTTGTGGCGACAAAGCTGCTTCGGGCTCATCGAGCAAATAAATACCCTGTTCGAAGCGGTGTGTAAACAACGAAAAGAAAGCTTCGCCATGCGACTGCCGGTGCAACGACCGTCCACCATAGGCGCGAAAAATATCAGAACCAAACTCTTCTGCCATTTCGTCGATATAACTTGCAAAATTGAAAAAACTCTCCGCCCGCATAAAAAATCCGGTAGTAACCTTTGGCGACCAGCTAAGTTTCAGAAAACGAACCAATTCCGATTCTGTTTCACGATAATTATATCGGTTGTTCCGATTACCTCCCGAAAGGTTAAACTCACATTTACCTGCAATAGCCTCCAGCAGGGTAGATTTGCCCGAACCATTTTCGCCCACAAAAAAAGTTACATTCGTCCGAAAATCCAGATTTATCCCACCCGCAAAAACAGGCAAAGTAAACGGAAATTCGTCCGGAAAATTAGTGGGAAGGGTGAATATTTTGTGGAGAAAGGGCATGGAGCGGAATGATTACAGTTTTTTTTTAATGTAAAGATAACGAAAAATTAAGAATTTACAACAGATGTCTTCAAATAAGTAGGATAACGAATTTTCGTATTGTCCGTTTCACAAATAAATTCTATCTTTGCATTTAAAATATCAAATCACAAATTCAAAGTTTCCGTAAAACTGATTTACAACAACTTATTCAAACCAAATCTATCATTAAAATCATCTTTCTAACCCTTATTTTATGACAACAGAAGAAATTTCATTAGCAAGAATATTTTTTGAAAATAAAATTAGGAAATCTGAAGGAAATGCATTTGAGGATTTGTTTACACAAATAATGTATTATGCTGAACCGGATTTTGAGCAGATTAAACCTTGGGGAAGTATTGGCGACAGAAAAAATGATGGTTTTATAAGAAGTAAAGGCATTTATTATCAAGTATATGCACCGGAAGATATTGATAAAAACTACCCCGAGACAATAAAAAAATTAGAGAAGGATTTTGTCGGATTATTAGCCTTTTGGGAAAACATTAAGGAGTATTATTTCGTTGTAAACGATAAATATAAAGGTGTAAATGCAGATGCCAACCAAGTGATTGCAAAAATTGCAAAAGACTATTCATTAAAAAAAGCGAAGATATTAACTGCAAAAGATTTAGAAGCAATTCTTTTTAATTTACCTGACAATCAGATTTTTAGTATAGTAGGTTATCTACCTAATTTTGAACATATTACTAGTTTGGATTTTTCTGTTTTAACACAAGTTATTGGTTATATTATGGGACTGCCTATTAAACCTGCTTTTGGTGCAATTAAATATCCTGATTGGGATGAAAAAATAGCATTCAACAATCTTAGCGAACCCACTAAACTCCTTTTAGATACAGCATCTTTCAACCTTGGCGCTTTAAATGAATATTTAGCAAACGAAAGTTTTCTTGCTGAAGAATTACAAAAGAAAATGATTGGTATTTACGAAGAGCTTAAAACTAATTATAGTGAGGATTATCTTTTTTGGGGAATAGTAAGCAAATGTACACTTAAAAATGGGCAAGCATTTCTTACACCTACAATAACAATAATGGCAAAGTATTTTGAAAGTTGCGATATTTTTGAAGAGCCAATAAAAGATTAGAATATGATAATGCCATCTAAACATATAAATTTTTCTCAATCCTTATTAGGTTTTGGAAGTTATTTGCTCACAAAACTTGATAAGCCCCGAAGTATAGATGATATTTGGAAAATCTACCAAGCCGACTTAATGCATGATTATTATGCAGCAAAACACAGTTTTGATAATTTGGTAATGACGTTTATTTTTTTGTATAGTATACATGCTATTGACCAAAAAAACGGATTAATATTCAAATGCAACTAATATCACTCACAGCAAATAAGGACACTTTTAAACCTGTCATTTTTAAAAATGAAACAGGTTTGAATTTTATTGTGGCTATTCAAAAAAATCCTGAATCGACAGACAAGGGAAAAACAACGAATGGTGTAGGTAAGTCTCTTATTATTGCACTAATTCATTTTTGTTTAGGTTCAAGCAAAAAAGAAAGTTTTAAAAATGACCTGTCCGGTTGGTCATTTATGTTGACTTTTAAGGTTGGAAATGAAGTTTACAAATCGCAGCGTTCAACAGATAAACAAAACATATTACAGCTAAACGGTCAAGAACTTAAGATAAAAGATTTCAATAATAAACTTGAATCTCTATTGTTTGAAATTCCTTCCGGAACCAGTGAATTAAGTTTCCGGTCGTTGATACCTTTTTTTATCAGACCCCGAAAAGCATCCTATTCTGAATTTAATAATCCTAATGCCATAAAAAAAGATTATCAAATTCAAATTACGAATGCCTTGTTGCTTGGACTTGACACTTTGCTTGTTGAAGAAAAATTTAAACTTCGTAAAGAAAAAGAAAGAGTTCGCAATTTAGTTTCCGAATTAAATCAAGATGAGTTACTTAAAGATTTTTTCAGTCAAAAGAAAGATGCTTTTTTGGAGGGTCAGCAAGTCAAGGAAGATATATCAAAACTCGAAAACGATATAAAGTCTTTTAAAGTTGCTGATGATTATTATGAAATAAACAAAGAAGCAGACAAAATTAAACTCGAAATTGAAAAGGCTAAAAATAAAATAATTCTCTTTGAAAATCAGATAAATAGCATTGACCAAAGCAGAAAAATATCTCCTGATATAAAAAGAGAAAACATTGAAAAGATTTATACCGAAGCTTCTGTGGTTTTTAATTCCGATGCCTTAAAAACTTTGGAGGATTTAGAAAAATTTTACATACATCTTGCTACAAATCGTGAAAAAAGATTATTGGATAAAAAAAATGAATTAAAACGTTCAATAAGTTTATTACAAAATGAAGTTGATACAAAAAAGTTGGAGTTAGATGCTAAATTGAAATACTTGGACACGCATCAAGCTTTGGATATTGTGTTAAAACTGAAAGATAAACTCTCTGATTTAAAACAAAAAGAAGCAAACATAGAACGTTATGAAACTTTGATTGCGAACTATCAAAAATTAAAAATTAAAACTGAGAAAGAATTAATTGCATCGACCGAAATTACACAAAATTATTTAGAAGATGCGAAAGATGTAATAAAATCAACTACTGATTTTTTTAGAGAATTGGCACGACGGTTTTATCCGACTGCAACTGCGGGGATAACAGTACGAAATAATGATGGGGATAATCAAATTAGGTATAATATTGATGCAAAAATAGCTGCTGACCGATCGGATGGAATTAATAATGTGAAAATATTCTGTTACGACCTTACAATTTTACTCAAAGGGTCTGCTCATAAGGTCAACTTTATCTTTCATGATAGCAGATTATTAAGCGATACCGACCCTCGACAAATAGCAGAACTTTTTAAAATACTGAATGAACTAATTCATTTTTCAGGAAAGCAATATAATTTAACATTAAATCAGAATCAACTCGATGAAGTGAAGAAATATATGACTGAGATTGAATACGAAACAATTATTCAACAAAATATTTGCTTAGAATTAAAGGACGATTCGCCCGAAGATAAACTTTTAGGTTTACAAGTGGATATGGATTATAACAAATAGAGCACAAATGAATTAAATAAAAAAATCGACATAATATATTTTTTAAATTAAAAGAACAAATTAGATAAAACAAACATTTTCAACATATTAATATAGCATTAGCTATTATTCTTACTCACTGAAACTTAGGAACTTTCGTAGAGATGTACAGAATAAATTTGCCAATGCTCACGCCAAACGGCGTGGGCTTTGTCTTATTTGTACATCAAGGTTTCCTAAGACCTCAGTGAGTTAAATAAGCCTAGTTCACGCTTTTTTGTGAACTAAACTCATTGGATAATACGCTATTCGGCGTATTTTTTTGTTGGATTAAACCCAATAAAACCCCATGAGTAAATCACTAATTTTCGAATTGCCCAAAATAGTAGAAGAAGGTCGCCGCGAAGCAGAACGCATTTTGGAGCGCATGAATGGCACTACCCGCATTGGTTTGCAAACCAACGAATTGGTACTACCTGCCAAAGACAAAGCCGGGTTTTGGCAAGGTGATACCACCCAACATAGCGAACTGAAAACTGAACAGTGGCTCAATCGACTAATTTATGGGGACAACCTCTTGGTGATGCAAGCCCTACTCAATGGCGACCCTGCCACCAACTTACCTTCCATGCGTGGCATGGTGGATTTAATTTACATTGACCCTCCTTATGATAGTAAAGCAGATTATCGTACAAAAATTACACTTCCCGGTTGTTCGGTTGACCAAAAACCTACAGTTATTGAGCAATTTGCGTATGCCGATACATGGAAAGATGGAACTGTTTCGTATCTTAAAATGTTATATCCTCGACTAGTATTAATGCGTGAATTATTATCCGAGCAAGGAAGTATCTATGTTCATATTGACTGGCATATTGGGCATTATGTAAAAATTATGCTCGATGATATTTTTGGGAAAGATAATTTTATGAATGAGATTATTTGGTGTTATAAGTCTGGTGGAGCAGGAGATTTTGGTTATTCAAAGAAACATGATACAATTTTCTTCTACGGAAAAAACACAAAAAATATTCTTTTCAATAATCAAAAGGAAAAATCATATATGATGCCTTGGTCAGGAAAAAACCCAGCACAAACATATTATCAAGATGAAAAAGGAACATATACTCTAGTAAATGTTAAAGATTATTGGACTGACATTGGTATGTTAGCAACTTCTGCACACGAACGAGTTGGTTATGCTACTCAAAAACCATCAACATTATTAGAAAGAATAGTAAATACATCCTCTAACGAAAACTCCATCGTTATGGATTTCTTTGGTGGTAGCGGTACTACCGCTGCGGTAGCCGAAAAGCTAAATCGGCGTTGGATAAGTACCGATATTGGCAAGCCTTCCATTATGGTACAGCGTAAACGTTTTATCGACCAAGAAGCTAAACCGTTTTATTATCAGAGCATTGGCGATTATCAAAAAGAAGCATTGGAAAGTAGCAAGTTGTTTAAACGTGTGGGCGATTTGAGCCAAATTGTAATGCAGCTTTTTGGTGCAATACCATTTACACCCGACCAAACTGCCGACCGAAACATGGGCTATATCAAACAAAACCGCACATTGGTATTGGTGGATAGTCCCAATAAACTTACCGGAAAAAGTACCGTTCGTCGTGCTTCGGAGCTGAAAGAAAGCTTTTTGGGTGGCAGTTGGGAAAAAGTGGTGGTGCTGGGATGGAATTTTGCTTATGATATTTCGGAATCGCTTAGTGTGTATCCCGAAGTGGAATTGCTTGTTATTCCACCCGATTTATTGGATAAATTGGCTACCAAAAAAGGGTTTGAAAAAATGCGAAACGATGGTTCAATCCGTTTTAGTTCACTGCAATATCTTACTATTAAACCCATTAGTGTAATGAAAGATGGCGATACCGACCGCCTTAGTATTTCACTCGATAATTATATTTTGCTCTCGCCCGATAATATCCCGCTCGACAAACAACAGGATAAAGATAACCTGCGTGCACTGATTGAAACCGACCCATTGGCACTGATTGAATATTGGAGCATAGACCCAAATTACGATGGTGAAGTTTTTCGGAGTCAGTGGCAAGATTATCGAGGCAATATTTCAAACGATAACGACCCGTTACATTGTGTTTACAATACCACGCTCAATGTGCCACGCATGAGTGGACGCACCGTTTGTGTTAAAGCGGTCGATGTATTTGGTTTTGAAAGTATGGTTGTTGAGAAGATTTAATTTTGAAAGAAAACTAATCTCTGTTCCCCCTTCAGGGGGTTAGGGGGCTGATATAAAGAATAGTATGGCAAAAAAAATAGGCACAGGTGACGTATCGTTACGTTTAGCGCAAATAGTATCGCAGCAAGCTAAAAGCGCATTAGAAAATGGTTCGTTTTTCGAAAAAGCTACTACGGTTACGCAAGACTTAATTCGCTATTGGTTTTTTGAACCGCATACCGATATGCGCGACATTAATTTTCACGAAGGTCAAAAGCAAAGCATATTGAATACCATTTACTTACACGAAGTATTGGGATTAAAAACTGTTTGGGAAGTTTACCTCCAGCTTGCTCCCGAACTGCTTACCGAATTAGATGCGCACGAACTGACCAAAAGTAAATATCAGATTCCCAAATATGCCGTAAAAATGGCAACAGGCACAGGGAAAACTTGGGTGATGCATGCTTTGCTTATTTGGCAAGTACTCAACGCCAAACACGAAGAAGAAACGAGCGGATTGTTTACTAAAAACTTTCTGTTGGTTGCGCCTGGCTTAATAGTTTACGACCGCTTGCTCGATGCTTATTGTGGTCGGCTGAAAGAAGGTGAAAACAATGTGCGTGACATACGTCAAAATGATTTTTATAAGTTTCAAGAGTTGTTTATTCCTACCGTTTATCGCGACGAAGTGTTTAGCTTCATTGCCAACAACGTAGTGCCAAAAGATGAAATTGGTCGTAAAGCTACCGGTGGAGGCATGATTGTTATAAGCAATTGGCACGTTTTTCTGGGTGCAGACAACTTAGAAGCTGTTGAAAATGAAGTGGAATTTGAAGTTTCACCTTTCGACGAAACCGACGCCATTATTAATGATATTTTGCCAACTCGTCCTGGTACTTCAGCAGGAAATAGTCTGGAAGTACTCGACCGACAATATCTGCGTGGAAGCGAACTTGATTTTTTGGCAGAATTGCCAGATTTAATGGTGATAAACGATGAAGCGCACCACATTCACGAAACCAAAAGTTTTGGCGAAGTAGAAGAAGTGGAATGGCAAAAAGGATTAAATCGGGTATCGGCAAATAAAGGTTCACGATTTATTCAGCTCGATTTCTCGGCTACACCTTATGATGTAAGTGGTAGCGAACGCAACCGCACAAAGCATTATTTCCCACACATTATTTCCGATTTCGACCTAAAAACCGCCATTGGAAAAGGATTAGTAAAAGCTATTACCATCGACCAACGCAAGGAAATAACCGATTTGCCATTGGAATTCAGGGCAATACGCGATGGAAACAAAGTAATAGCACTCAGCGATGGACAAAAACTGATGTTGCGTGCCGGACTTCGGAAATTACAAATTTTGGAACAGGAATTTGTAAAAGTTGATAACAAAAAACACCCCAAAATGCTTGTTGTGTGCGAAGATACCAATGTAAGCCCTTACGTTGTTTCTTTTTTGCAAGATGAAGGATTAAACGAAAACGAAATTGTAAAAATTGATAGTAACACTAAAGGGGAACTCAAAGATAGTGATTGGCGTGTGGTAAAAGAAAAGCTATTTAATGTGGATAATTACGCTAACCCAAAGGTAATTGTGTCTGTGTTAATGCTTCGTGAGGGATTTGATGTCAATAATATTTGTGTAATTGTACCACTTCGTTCGTCGCAAGCACAAATTTTGCTCGAACAAACCATTGGTCGTGGATTACGCTTGATGTGGCGTGGAGGAGTTTACGATGACATGCGACGCGAAAATATTAGACGATTATTGCTGGAAAAACTTCAACCTAGTTCATCGCTAGACATATTAACAATCATTGAACATCCAGCTTTTATTGGGTTTTATGAAGACCTGCTCAACGAAGGATTGGCATCCATTTCTTCCGATGAAATTGATTCGGGTAAAGTGTTAGGTGATTTGATAAAAGTAGGATTAAAAGAAAATTATCAGGATTACGATTTATTTTTTCCAGTGGTAATGAAAGATGCGGACGAAGAAATTTTACCTACAGACATTAACATTAGCCAGCTTGGCACTTTTCAATTATTTCCGCTATCTGTTTTGCAATCGTTTATAGCCACTGATGGTGAGGTATTTGTATCAAAAGAAATCACGAAAGGAACTATTTTTGGAGAATATGATGTAAAAGCCAACTTGTTTAGCGCTGCCAGCTATAATGAATATTTGCAAAAACTGCTTTTTGCAATATCAACACGTATGGAACGAGTAACACAGCGTACCAACAAACCAATGCCATTGATGCAAATTAATGGTTCACAAATAGTTGGATTATTAGATAATTATATTCGCACACGACTTTTTGGAGAAGCATTTAATCCGTTCGAAAACAATAACTGGAAAATTCTGATGGTTCAGAATGGAATTGCTACTGAGCACATTATCAAGGAAATGAATGTGGCAATGCTCCGAATGCAAGAAAACGTAAACATTACCGATGCTATTGTCGAAAAACTGTGGTTTTCAAGTATTTCTGAGTTAAAAATGCGGGAGAAATTTTCGTTGGATTTACAAAAAACTATCTACGAAAAGTTAGCATTCCCATCCAACAAAGGATTATTTGAACGTGATTTTATGGAGTTCTTAGACACAGACAGTAAGGTGGAACGTTTCATTAAAATCAATGAAACACAACATTATTTTGCTAAGATATTCTATATCCGAACCGATGGTTTGCTTTCTGCCTATCATCCGGATTTTATGGTTGTTACAGCCGAAAATATCTTTATAGTTGAAACAAAAGGAGCAGATAAAGTACACGATGAAAATGTGAAGCAAAAACAGTTGGCAACAGTAGAATGGTGTAAAAAAATAAATACCTTACATATCGAGTATCGTATGAAACGTACATGGGAATATGTGTTATTAGCTGATAATCACTTCTATGGCCTTCGCGATAATGGAGCTACTGTAATTGATATGTGTAAACTAGCTAAAGTCTCCATCGCCCGTCCACAAAATAAACTGTTTGAATAACTTTATGAATTGTTTCTCAGTCATATTCAGCCTTTTTTTTATGTTTCAGGCTGCAAAGATAGGGAAGAGGTGTGCCAAAGGGCGGCAGAGGTGCGTTTGGAATTAAAGAATAATATTATTTTTCATTTTCACTCTTCGTTCGTATTTTCTTGTTCTATTGCTTTCATTTCGGAGAGTAGTAGTGCTTGCAATTCTTCTTTTGGCAGTTTTCAGTGCATTGAGCAACAAGTCTCTTGACCAACCTTTAGTTATGGATTCGTTGGCATAAAACTCAACTTCATTATCCTCTTTTACTCTGCTGATTAATAGTAGATTATGTCGCCAAGGCAAAACTGCGACGCTGCGTCGCAGTTTTGCCGATGATTTGAAATATCGCTCATAAAAGCGCTTCATGTCCCACAAATTACGTGGTGAAACGCCCATATCGGGAAATTCTGCTTTTAAGTCAACCGATAATTGTTTCACAACACCACTACCATACCCTTCCTCTAATTGCTTTTCGGTTAGCAATTTACCCAAATTCCAATAAACAGAATTTGTGGCGCTATTCACTTGTTTGGCAATAGAAGTGCGAGCGGTACGTATTTCTGCCACAGCCTGTAGCAGTATTTCATTATACTCCGCTTGATTTATAAACGGTAAAACGATTTTGTCTTTTTTCATGTCGAAATTTGTGCTAAGAAATTTTGAATCACTTCAATTGTCTCTTTGGTCATTCTTAAAAATAAGTGATAATAATGCAAAAATACACATTTTCATTTACAAAACAATTAAAAATTTTTGCAGCTATTTTCTTCAAATTTTACTTTATGTCGTTCCACTTGCTCATGGTTTCATATACAATTGATACAACCGTATTGTTTCTTTTTCCAATTTTGGAAATTGGTAGTTGTTCAATTTTTGTCAGGAATGAAGTGAATTGTTTCTCAGTTATATATCTTGCAGCATTTTAGTGGTAATTTTTGTCTGCAAAGATAGGAAAGAGGTGTGCCAAAGGGCGGCAAACTAAGAGAATACTAAAGCTTATTTCTGTGCACGTGGTACTAAACCAGACAACACAAAAACGGCCGTACATCAGGAAAATACCTCTAGCACAGCCGTTAATCAATTTTTTATTTTTAATCAAAAATACGAAACACGTTGTTTTTGCTTTTTAGCAAATTCGTTGATTTTCGTTGTTGGAGATATAGTGCGGTATTTTGTTCTTACCGGTACTTTTGCCATTTTTACTCCCGAAGCAGTTTTGGTTTTATCGGTATATTCCAAATTGCCGTTGAAAGTTCCCGAAATTTTTGCCCCGAACCGATCGTAAAACTCGTAGATAATTTTGTACGATTTTACACCTGTTTTTGTAACGTTAATCGAACCTGTTTTCAATTTTTTAGTTTTTTCTTCGCCATAAAACCATGAGCCTAATTCGTTGCTATCTGCGTCGTAAAATGGAGGTACCAGGGTAAAAGGTACAAAATCAGAAATTGGCAGTGCTGTCATATTTTGCGGAAAATTCACAAAATTATAAGTTCCATTTGGCAACGAGTCGGTTACAGTTAGTGGAACATTTACCTCTAAAGCCAAAATATCACCTTTTGTGGCAGTGTTGGTAAAGTTTAAACTTGCCGAAGCTAAATAGACTGATAAATTATTTGACTTTGTTGTTTTGTAGTAGTCGCCATAATAATGCAGCAAACCATGTGTGAGAGTCGGTTTAATTTCAGCCGCATCGCGTTGATCGGTTACAATTGGGTTTCCTGTATATTCGAACTGGATTACTTCATCACCTTCCAACAGCAATTCTCCATCAATTTTATAACCATTATCTGTGGTTGTAACCTTATAAGTACCACCTATAACTAAACTAAATGTACGAACATTATTTTTTGTATTAGCAACAAAAGAGCCTAAAAAATAAGTATTGTCACTTGTTTGGTAAATATCACCTGGGAAAAATGTATATTGAACCCCAAAAGATTTTTCATCTGAAATTGAGAAGTCACCTACTGCAATTGAGTTTTGCATTAATGGAAGACTAAACTCCAACTGTATAAAATTACCATCACCAACAAGTTTTTTATCATTATTCAAACTCATCGTATTTTCATATAGTATCATTTCAAAATTATTTGTCTCAATATCGTAATAATCGCCATAATTGTTCGCAATAATTTTAGTGAATGTAAACTTGCGCATTATTACCGTTACATCACAATCAATTGTTTTGCCATCCACAGTAAGCGTAATTTTTGTATTACCTGATTTTTTTGCTTTAATAATTAGTAATTTCTCAATGGTAGATTCGGAACCAGTAACCGAGGTTGCTCCTTTTAATTCCGCAACTATACTTACAATACTGGTATCGGCAACAATCCAATTTGTAGGTATGTTCGATAATTGTCCAGAAAGATTTATTGATGCAACTATTGTATCAACAAGACCTACATTTACAGAAAGAGTAGTTTTGTTAATCTGTAATGTAATATTACTATTCATCACCGTTACATCGCAATCTATCGTTTTACCATCAACTGCAAGCGTAACTTTGGTAGTACCCAATTTTTTTGCTTTTATTACGAGCATTTTTTCGATAGATGATTCGGAGTTAGCTACTTTTGCAGCCCCTTTGAGTTCTGTAACAATACTTACAATATTTGTATCAGCAACGGTCCAAGTGGCTGGTATTTTAGTCAAATCGCCTACAAAGTTAACCGTTGCACTTATTGTATCGATATGTCCTACATTAAGAGAAAGCGTTGTTTTACTAATTTGAATACTTGACACTCCATCTTTTTCGCATGACGAAAAAAATCCTGTAATTAAGACTAAAGATAAGAAAAGAATTGGTTGAAAAATTTTCTTCATAATTTGTTTTTTAAAAATTTGGACAGCAAAGTTAATTAATTTATTCCTAAATTCGTATATATAAAAAGGTTGAGGGTCCAAAATCCTATAAAAACACAGAATCATGATATTATTTTTGTATTTTTGTCACCCCAAAATATTTTTCAGATTAAAATTTGCAGATACTAACGACCAAGACTAAGCTCAGTAGCCGATTTGCAACGGAAATCAGATTTTCAAAGAAAACAGATACCAATCAGTGGTTTGAAATTTCAGGAGAATAAAGAAAAAGCAGATTTTTCAATTATCTTTGCAAAAAAAACGCATTTGCACATGGAAACAACAAATTTGAAAATAGCCATTATTGGCGCCGGTAATATGGGTGGAGCAATAGCTCGTGGTTTAGCCAAAGGTAGTTTGATAGCAGCTTCGAACATCTCGGTAAGTGATGTTTCGGAATCAAATTTGGCAGCAATACGTATCGCTCAACCCGAAATTACAACAAGCACTTCGAATGTTGAGATAGTTAAAAATGCCGATATTATTGTTTTAGCTGTGAAGCCCTGGTTGATAGAAACTGTGGCTAACGAAATTGAGAAAAAACTCGACTACAAAAAACAAATCATTGTTTCGGTGGCGGCAGGTGTCGATTTTAGTAAATTAGTTGATTTTTTCGATTCGGACGCTACACTTTTCCGAGTAATTCCAAACACGGCTATCGATGTATTGCAAAGTGTATCAACTATTTCGGCACTTAATGCCAACAAAGAACAAGAAGTAGTGGTATTGAATTTATTCAGCGAATTGGGAAAAACTTTCCTTGTTCCCGAATCACAACTCAATGCTTTTATGTCGCTATCGTCGTGCGGCATTGCTTATGCATTTCGGTATATCCGCGCAGCCATGGAAGGTGGAGTCGAAATGGGCATTTACCCCAATGTGGCCAAAGAAGTGGTGCTACAAACGCTTCGTGGTGCTATCGACCTGATTGAAGCCAACGAATCGCACCCCGAAGTGGAAATAGATAAAGTTACTACGCCTGGCGGCATCACTATAAAAGGCCTCAACGAAATGGAAGCCAATGGTTTTACAAATGCGGTGATAAAAGGATTAAAAGCTTCGCATCTGAAATAAGAATTTACGATAAAAAATTGCTTATTATTTCAAAAAAAAATATATCTTTGTGTCCATACAATTGAAAACAAGCTAAATAACACACCATGCAGGAACTACATTTTTCACAAATTGTGCGAGCTCAGGCACAAAAATACGGCGAAAGACCCATTTTCCATTTTCGAAAAAATCTAACCGACAAATGGATACCGCTAAATTGGAATAATTTTGATAAGCAGGTATTTACAATTGCAAAAGCGCTTGTAGAACTTGGTGTTGCCGAACAAGAATGTGTAGGTCAATACTCCCAAAACATGACTGAGAACCTGATTGTCGACTTTGCACTCTACGGAAACAGGTCGGTCTTAGTGCCGATTTATGCTACTTCAACGGCTTCTCAGGTAGAATATATTGTGAACGATGCCGGAATAAAAGTTATTTTTGTAGGTGAACAAAAGCAGTATGATGAAGCCTGTGAAGTGATTGCAACTTCCGAGATATTGAAAAAAATTATTGTTTTTGACCCTGAAGTTAAGATTAAAAACGATGGTAAATCGATGTATTATCATGAATTAGTTGCATTAGGCGAAAAATCAACTCAGCATTTCGAAGTACAAAGTCGTATGAATGAAGCTTCAGAAGAAGATTTGGCCTGCATACTTTATACTTCGGGTACTACAGGTAATCCGAAAGGCGTTATGATGCCTCACTCGGGTTTTATGGAAGCCATGCGTACACACAAAATGCGCCTCACCAGTTCAAGCGAAAAAGATGTGTCGATTGCCTTTCTTCCACTTTCGCACGTTTTCGAACGCACTTGGACGTATTTTTGCATTTACATGGGCATTCAAGTGTACATCAATTTCCGCCCTATCGAAATACAGCAAACTATCAAAGATGTGCGTCCAACATTGATGTGTTCGGTTCCTCGGTTTTGGGAAAAAGTATATTCCGGCGTACAGGAAAACATAACGAAAATGCCACCATTCAAACAAGGTCTTGTAACTTGGGCTGTGGCAGTAGGCAAACAACATAATCTTGATTTTCTGCGAGTTGGTAAAAATCCCGATTTGCTTTTAAAGCTAAAATATGCCATTGCCGATAAACTTATTTTTTCGAAAGTTAAAAAGACCATTGGAATTGAAAATGCCAATATGTTGCCAACTGCCGGAGCTAAGTTATCCGATGATATCAACATCTTTTTGCGTTGCATTGGCGTTCCAATTGTTTATGGTTATGGACTTACCGAAACAACAGCCACCGTTTCGTGTTTCGATTATGTAGGCTACGAAATCGGCACAGTTGGTAAAATAATGCCTGATTTACAAGTGAAAATCGGACAGGATAATGAAATAATGGTGAAAGGCAAAACCGTATTCAGTGGCTATTACAAAAACGAAAAAGCTACTGCCGAAGCATTTACCGAAGACGGTTGGTTTCGAACGGGCGATGCTGGTTATTTAAAAGATGGAATTATTACACTTACCGAGCGCATTAAAGATTTATTTAAAACTTCAAACGGCAAATACATAGCTCCACAGGCTATTGAAACACGTTTGGCGCTGGATATTTACATCGAACAAGCAGCTGCTATTGGTGATGAAAGGAATTATGTTACGGCTATTATTGCTCCTTCGCTTCCGGCATTGGAAGACTTTGCACAGAAAAACAAAATTTCATTCTCCGACCACGACGACCTGCTTCAAAAACCCGAGATTTTGAAACTAATTGAAGAACGTATTCGTAAGGCACAAGCCGATATGGCTAATTACGAACAAGTTAAACGTTTTAAACTGATACGCAAAGGATTTACAATCGAATCGGGCGAATTGACAAATACCCTCAAAATGCGCCGCGCCGTGATAATGCAAAAGTACAAATCGCTCATCGACGAAATGTACGCTGAGGCCTAAAAAACAGCTAATCTTTTTGAAGCAAACTATATGAAAACCCAAAGCCAAACTTCATGGTTTTGGGTTTTTTGTTTCTAATTCATTCGTTTTAAGCATTTATAAGGGAAACGACATTGTTATTTTTATCAAAAAAATAGTAACTTTGCAAGCTGAAAAAAAATCGTAAATTAATAAATTGTATATAAATATTATGGCTTCACAAGAAGATGTTTTTAAAAAACTGATTGCTCATTGCAAGGAATACGGTTTTGTGTTTCCTTCGAGCGAAATTTACGACGGTCTGGGTGCCGTTTACGACTACGGTCAGAATGGTGTTGAACTAAAAAATAACATCAAAAAATATTGGTGGGACAGCATGGTATTGCTCAACGAAAACGTGGTTGGACTTGATGCTGCCATTTTTATGCACCCCACAACTTGGAAAGCTTCGGGTCACGTCGATGCGTTCAACGACCCGTTGATTGACAACAAAGACAGCAAAAAACGCTACCGTGCCGATGTGCTTATCGAAGAGTTATTGGCAAAGTACGACGATAAAATGAATAAAGAGGTTGAAAAAGCTGCTAAACGTTTTGGCGAAAGCTTCGACGAAGCTGTTTTCCGCTCAACAAACGAACGCGTACTCGAGAATCAGGCGAAACGCAACGAAATTCATGCACGTTTTGTAAAAGCATTGAACGATTCGGATTTGGCTGAACTGAAAGCCATTATCGAAGATTACGAAGTAGTTTGTCCAATTAGCGGAACCCGCAACTGGACTGATGTTCGTCAGTTTAACCTAATGTTCTCAACCGAAATGGGATCAACAGCTGATGGCGCTATGAAAATTTACCTCCGTCCGGAAACGGCACAGGGCATTTTTGTAAACTTCCTGAATGTACAGAAAACTGGTCGTATGAAAATTCCTTTTGGTATTTGCCAGATTGGTAAAGCTTTTCGTAACGAAATTGTTGCTCGTCAATTTATTTTCCGTATGCGTGAGTTCGAACAAATGGAAATGCAGTTTTTCGTTCGTCCGGGTGAGGAAATGAAATGGTTTGAGCATTGGAAAGAATTCCGCTTAAAATGGCACAAAGCCCTTGGCTTGGGCGACCAGAAATACCGTTTCCACGACCATGATAAATTAGCGCATTATGCCAATGCAGCTACCGACATTGAATTTGAGATGCCTTTCGGGTTCAAAGAAGTAGAAGGTATTCACTCACGTACAGATTTCGATTTGAGTAGTCACGAGAAATTCTCAGGAAAAAATATCAAATATTTCGACCCTGAAATCAATCAATCGTATGTGCCTTACGTTGTCGAAACTTCGATAGGTGTCGATCGCACTTTCCTATCCATCATGGCTGCTTCCTACAAAGAAGAAGCGTTGGAAGGTGGCGATACACGCGTTGTATTAACTATACCGCCTGTATTAGCGCCGGTAAAAGCTTGCGTTATGCCATTGGTTAAAAAAGACGGATTGCCCGAAATTGCTCGCGAAATTATCAACAGTTTGAAATTTGATTTCAAATGTGCTTATGACGAAAAAGATTCTATCGGAAAACGTTACCGTCGTCAGGATGCAGTTGGAACGCCATTCTGTATCACGGTGGACCACCAAACACCGGAAGATAACTGCGTTACCATTCGTCACCGCGACAGTATGCAGCAAGAGCGTGTTGCTATTGCCGATTTACAAAAAATAATTGGCGATGCCGTAAACATGAAAAACCTGTTTAAGAAAATTGTAGGATAATATTTTAGCTCACGCAAATATGCGAAGTCGCAAAGACGTTTTTAGTTTTTGCGACTTTGTTTTTTTAAATTGCCCCAAGCCCCTAAGGGATGTAGAAAAGTAACGTTTTGCATTTTCTTACTCCCCTTTAGGGGTTGGGGGCAGAATTATATTGATAAAATGGTAAATGAATTAATTCGTCTTTTCGACATAAATAACACGCTTGTAACGCTTTGGTCTTACCCACTGAGTTACATTGAGTTGATTGGCACTGTTTTCGGACTGATTGCTGTTTGGTTGGCAACACGTCAGAAAATTAGTTCGTGGTTAGTAGGACTGATTAATGTGAGCTGTTTTTTCTGGTTGTTTTATCAAGTGCAGCTTTATTCAGGCATGTTTTTGCAAGCGTTTTTTTTTGCTACCAATATTTACGGTTGGTTTGTTTGGCGAAAGCAATTAGCAGGAAGTGAAGCACCTACTATTTTAACCTCTACTAAACGTTGGAGTTTAGTTATTATTACAGCTTTACTTACCATTACGGTGGGATTCATTGTTCAGAAACTTCCCGCTTTTTACCCCGAGTTTTTCCCAAAGCCAGCATCACAACCCTACTACGATGCTTTTATTGCCATTGCAAGCATTTCAGGTCAACTAATGCTAACCCGTAGGATTTCAGATAATTGGTTTGTTTGGCTCGTCGTAAATGCAGTTTCGGTGTTGGTGTTTTTCCGACAAGGGCTGTATTTGCTTACCATTGAATATGTTTTGTTTTTACTTTTATCAATAAAAGGTGTTTTCGAATGGAAAAAAACAGTTGTTAAACACATTGAGACATGATTTCATATTTTCTTTTAAGAACATATAAGTAATTGAGAATTATTGTTGTTAAATATTATTCTCTACTTATTGTATCGAAGAGTTTAATCGAAAACGTTTGCACTTATTATTATTATTAAGTTTTTAAGAGTGTTCATGCCTTCAACTGAATAAGATTATATTTGCAGTAATAATCTTATTGTCGAAAAATGAATGAATTACACAGCGAAAAAAAAAATAAAATAGTATTAAATGCTGTTTTATTAATTATTGCAGTGTATTTAGCATTTATTTTTGCAGAACAATACCACGAAATGTACCCCTATTTAGTTGAAGCTGAGCAAATGGAACTAATTCAACAAAACTTTGAGCGTAATGTATCAGCTTTGAGTAGTACCAATTGGAATAATTCAGCTCAATACAAAACAACTTCCCATTTTTCAAACCCACATTCTTATTCATCTATTTCGGTCAATTCAAATCAAAGTGCGGTTTATTCTGCTTCGGTTTTTGAAAATACAGAGAACGTTATTAATCAGCTATTTATTCTCGACAATGATTTTAATAAAAATATAAGAACAAGAAGATCCAACATAGAGAATCTGAAAAACAGCTTTCAAATTCAAACCTTTGCTCTAAATTTACATGGCTTTGTTTTAAAAAATCAATATATTTCTGAACAGGTAATGGCAGTTGAATCAGAAATAGCAGAAATGCAGCGACCATTTTCGGCTCCTGCGGAGGATGATCCGGAGTTTCCGGGCGATCCAGGTGAATTGCCGCTTTCGGACGATTTGATTGTGCTCTTATTTATTGCAGGGTTTTATGCATT
>CAZEEN010000013.1:0-32053 GCA_964511115.1 uncultured Paludibacter sp.
GACTGTAACTCAGCTGTCTTTCGACTTCGGAGGTTCGAATCCTTCACTGCCCACGAATAAATTTGCCAATGAATTAATATGCTAATGTGCCAATATTAATTCCGCCAATTTCTGAAATTGGCATATTGGCACATTTAAAAATTGGCACATTAAATTTGCGAAAGTAGCTCAGTTGATAGAGCATTAGCCTTCCAAGCTGAGGGTCGCGGGTTTGAGTCCCGTCTTTCGCTCTTAAAAAAAGAAGAAGCTTCGAAATGTTTCTTCTTTTTTTTTGTTTAAAATGGTATGCTGCAAATTCAATTAAGCCAATACTAGTAATCCTATTTTCTTTAGATTTTGAGGCACTGTAACGAAGCGAAAGTTTCTTGCGTACCAACGGAAAGCTGCTTACAAGGAAAGATATGAAACAATTGTGCGTACTGGATATAGTCGAAGTTTTTTATTCTTATGTTTATTTGAAATACTCAGCATGATTCTCAAAACATCAAAATGAAAATTTTTCGAACATTTTTATGCTGATTTGTTGTTTATTGGATAAAAAATATTACTTTTGCAGCGAAATAAGAAACAAATATGACACGATTTTTTACATACTTTTATTTTTACTTTTACTTTAGCAAGTGAGAGCAGGATAAAAATGTATGTATTTTCAGAATGAAATTAGATAATAAACATATAAAATCCTGCTCAATAATTTGAGCAGGATTTTTTTTACAATAAAATACTAAAAAATGAAACGAGTAGCCATTCAGGGTGGTATAGGTGCTTATCACGGCATTGCTGCCGAAAACTTTTTCAACGGTGAGGAGGTCGAAATTATTCCTTGTATTACTTTTCGGGATATTTTTAAATGTATACAAAAAGACCCGAACGTGGTGGGAATAATGGCTATCGAAAATACTATTGCAGGCAGTTTGTTGCCTAATTATGAATTACTTAAAGAATTTAAATTGCCAATTGCAGGCGAATATAAATTGCGAATTTCGCATTGCTTGGCAGCACTTCCCGGACAAACCATTCACGATATTCGCGAAATACAGTCGCATCCCATAGCGTTGATGCAATGCAAGGATTTTTTGAATACAATCACGGGTGTAAAAGCTGTGGAACATGAAGATACAGCCCTTGCTGCTCGCGATATTGAAGTCGGCAAATTGAAAAATCAGGCTGCTATATGTAGTACACGCGCTGCCGAATTATACAATTTAAATATATTGGCAACCGGTATTGAAACAAATAAGCGTAATTTTACACGTTTCTTGATTTTTGGAAACGAATGGGTGGTGGACGAAATTCAGAAAAAAGATGTAATAAACAAAGCATCGATTGTGTTTACTTTACCGCATTCGGAAGGAAGTTTATCGAAAGTATTATCTGTATTTTCGTTTTACGATATAAATCTGACTAAAATTCAATCTTTGCCAATTATTGGTCGCGAGTGGGAATACCAATTTTATGTGGATTTTAAATTTTCGGACCACGAACGCTACAAGCAATCGTTAGCAGCTATTAAGCCATTGATTAAAGAGTTACAAACATTGGGTGAATATGCCGAGGGATTGACACCAGTGGAATAGAGAAAGTTAGAAATTAGAAGTTAGAAATTAGAATGAATATAGAAAATATAAAAACAAATATTGTTCCTGCAGAGCGATTAAATTCGGTTTCGGAGTATTATTTCTCGACCAAATTGAAAGAAGTGGCCGAAATGAATGCTCGTGGACTGAATGTAATCAGTTTGGGAATTGGAAGTCCTGATTTACCTCCATCGTCCGAAACCATCCAGGCTCTGGCCGAATCGGCTGCAAAGCCCGATACACATGGTTATCAGTCGTACATTGGCATTCCAGAATTGCGAAAAGCTTTTGCCGATTTTTATCAGAAATGGTTCCATGTAGAACTAAATCCAGCCAATGAAATTCAACCGCTGATAGGTTCGAAAGAGGGAATTTTGCATATTTCGATGGCATTTCTCAATCCTGGTGATGGTGTGTTAGTTCCAAATCCGGGTTATCCAACCTATTCGTCGGTGAGTAATTTGGTACAAGCCAAGACTATAACATACGATTTGGACGAAAATAATAATTGGCAGCCCGATTTTGAAACACTCGAACAAATTGACTTGAGTAACGTTAAACTCATGTGGGTTAATTATCCAAATATGCCAACCGGCGCTCCTGCAACAGTCGAATTATTCGAAAAATTAGTAGCTTTTGGCAAAAAACACAGCATTGTAATTTGCAACGACAATCCGTATAGTTTTATACTTAACAAAAAGCATTTGAGTATTTTACAAGTGGAGGGAGCTAAAGATATTTGTATTGAGCTCAATTCGATGAGTAAATCGCACAATATGCCGGGTTGGCGTATGGGAATGCTGGCTTCGAATGCGCAATTTGTACAATGGATTCTGAAGGTAAAAAGTAATATCGATAGCGGACAATTTAAACCCATGCAAGTGGCTGCTGTGGCTGCTTTGAATAATTCGGAAGCATGGCACGATGAAATGAATATTAGCATTTATCGTAATAGGCGCAACAAAGCGGAAGCTATAATGCAACAGCTTGGTTGTGTTTACGATGAAAAACAGGTTGGAATGTTTCTGTGGGGTAAAATTCCAGATACATATAAAGATAGCGGCGAATTGGCCGACAAAGTGCTTTACGACGCAAAGGTATTTATCACTCCAGGATTTATTTTTGGAGATAAAGGAAAACGTTATATTCGTATCTCACTATGTGCGAGCGAAGCAATGTTGGAACAGGCTTTGAAGAGGATTGAAGAGATGTGATGATCCGTCAGTGGACGGACAAGTTGTGTTGATGTGCTGATGAAATGATGTGAAAATGTGATAATGAAAAACTAAAATATTAATGAACGCGAAACTAGAAACAAGAAACGCGAAATAAATAAAAAATGATGGAATTTGAATCAATATTATTACCCGGTGTGGATGCTAAGCGTCCGTTATTAATTGCTGGACCTTGTAGTGCCGAAACGGAAGAACAGGTAATGGACACAGCTCGTAAATTGGCGGCTCGTGGAATTAAAATTTTCCGTGCAGGTGTATGGAAACCTCGCACTAAGCCCGGAGGTTTCGAAGGAAATGGCACTAAAGCACTGCCTTGGTTAAAACGTGTGAAAGAAGAACTCGGAATGTATATCGCCGTAGAAGTGGCTACTGCAGCTCACGTACGCGAAGCGCTGGCTTACGATGTAGATATTCTTTGGATTGGAGCTCGCACAACAGCAAATCCGTTTGCAGTGCAAGAAGTGGCTGATGCGTTGGAGGGTATGGATATTCCGGTATTAATAAAAAATCCGGTAAATCCCGATTTGGATTTGTGGATTGGCGCTGTGGAACGAGTTTATAATGCTGGAATTCGCAAATTGGGCGTTATTCATCGCGGATTTAGCTCATACGATAAAAAGATTTATCGCAACCTACCACAATGGCACATTCCGATTGAATTGCGTCGTCAATTGCCAACGCTGCCTATTATTTGCGACCCGAGTCATATTGGTGGACGTAGGGAATTAATTGCACCACTTTGCCAACAAGCAATGGACCTGAATTTCGACGGATTAATTGTGGAATCGCACTGCAATCCCGAAAAAGCTTGGAGCGATGCTTCGCAGCAGGTTACGCCCGAAGTACTCGATTTTATTATGAACACCTTGGTAATTCGTGATACCACGCAAAGCACGGAGAATTTGACCTCATTACGTCGTCAGATTGACGAACTGGACAATGGTTTGTTGGAATTGTTGGCAAAACGTATGCGTATTTCGCGCGAAATAGGAACGTATAAAAAGGAGCATAATATGCCTATTTTACAATCGCAACGCTACGATGAAATTCTTCAAAACCGTATTTCGCAAGCAGTGCAAATGGGAATGGATGCTGAATTTATGAAAACGGTATTGGTAGCTATTCACGAAGAATCGGTACGGAATCAGCAAGAGATAATGAAATAGTCAATAGTTTATTGTAATAAAAAACCCCGTTGAAATTATTTCAGCGGGGTTTTTAGTATCTATTTGAATTCTTATTTTACTGAATCCATGTGTGCGATTAAATCCAACACTTTGTTAGAATAACCCCACTCATTGTCGTACCAGCTAACTACTTTTACGAAGTTTCCGTTCAAAGCAATACCTGCACCAGCATCAAATACCGAAGTACGTGATTCGTGGATAAAGTCAGAAGAAACAACTGAATCTTCGGTATATCCAAGTACGCCAACCATAGTAGTTTCAGAAGCTAATTTCATAGCCGCTTTGATTTCGTCGTAAGAAGCAGATTTTTCCAAACGTACAGTTAAGTCAACAACCGAAACGTCAGCTGTTGGTACGCGGAAAGCCATACCTGTTAATTTGCCATTCAATTCAGGAATAACTTTACCTACTGCTTTAGCAGCTCCTGTAGAAGAAGGGATAATGTTTCCTAAGATAGAACGACCACCACGCCAATCTTTAGCAGAAGGAGCGTCAACTGTTTTTTGAGTGTTTGTAGCAGCATGTACAGTTGTCATCAAACCTTCAACGATACCGAAGTTGTCGTTCAATACTTTAGCGATAGGAGCTAAACAGTTTGTAGTACATGAAGCGTTTGATACGATGTCCATATCAGCTTTGTAAGCGTCAAGGTTAACACCGCAAACGAACATAGGAGCATCGTTAGAAGGAGCAGAGATAACTACTTTTTTAGCACCACCAGCAATGTGAGCTTGACATTTGTCGATAGTAGTGAAAACACCAGTTGATTCAACAACATAGTCAGCACCCGAAACACCCCAACCAATATTAGCTGGATCTTTTTCAGCATAGAAAGCAACTTCTTTGCCGTTAACAAACAATTTACCACCTTTGTTTTCTGCAGTTCCTTTGAATTGTCCATGAACAGTATCGTACTGTAACATGTAAACCAAATAATCTAGATCCAAAAATGGGTCATTTACTGCAACGATTTGAACATCGTTTCTTTCTTGAGCAGCACGGAAAACTAAACGTCCGATACGGCCAAAACCATTGATACCTACTTTAATCATTTTTATTTATATTTAAAATTGAGTTGTTTCTGAATTTCGCCACAAAAGTACAAAATTCTGTACGACTGACAAAATATATCTACATTTAAATTGATATCAAAAAGAACATTTTTGAATCATTAAATTTTGAATAAGGTAAATTTTTTATCAGTAAACATATACAAATAGCAAACTATATGTAAAACATGCACTATATCAATCAGAATCAGTTTACCATAGCTTCAATAATTTATTTTATCATTTTTATGCAATGTTGCTTTTAGTATTTTTTTTTCAGGTTCAAAATTTAACAACAATGCTTTATATTATATTAATAATAAGACAATTACATTTACATTGAAAAAATTGTGGTTTTTATAAAATGTAAAAAGTTTTGTATATTTGCATGATTTCGGCAATTTTATTTCTGTGAATTGGATTATAAACTTCAAATTTATTTTTCTCAATATTATAAATATTATCGGATTGTTTTTAATAATTTAATCAGAAGTAGACACTCAAGTAATAAATAATGGTTTTAAACAAACTGTTAATGGACTTTTTTGTTTTGATTTGACCAACACAGGAATAAAGATTTATTGAGCTTGCAAACAAGATGTGGGTATGATACACTAGATTTGAACTGGTATTCGTAACTAATGTTACGCATAGTTATTGCTGCTAAAACATCAGTTGAAACATATTAATATGATTTATCTTAAAAATGATTTGTAGGAATATAGAATATTTTACAAAAAACAGTTAACAATATGAAACAGTGGTACGAAACATTATTCGAAAATTACGGTGAAAAATATGATAATGAATGTTTTGCACAAGGAACAATTGGCGAATGTGATTTTATTGAAAAAGAAATTAATCACAATAAATCAGTGAAAATTATAGATATAGGATGCGGCACTGGTCGGCATTCCATTGAATTATCAAAGAGAGGCTATTCATTGACAGGAATTGATTTGTCCGAATCCCTACTCGAAAAAGCAAAAGAAAAGGCAATCCAAAACGGAGTTCAAATTGATTTTTTTAAACACGATGCACGTAATCTGCCCTTTGACAGACAATTTGATGTTGCAATTATGTTGTGCGAGGGTGGTTTCCCTTTAATGGAATCAGACGAAATGAATTTTGAAATTCTTAAAAATGTTTCAAAGTCGTTGAAGGAAAATGCAAAATTTATTTTTACTACCCTCAATGGTTTATTTCCAATATTCAATTCTATCGAAGAATTTTGTGCTTCAAATGCCGATGATGGTAACGCCACATATCACAAAAACAATTTTGATTTAATGACATTCAGAGATTACAATATCACAAAAGTTGAAGATGATAATGGCATAGAAAAAGAACTCGAATGTAACGAAAGATATTATATCCCATCGGAGATTACATGGTTGTTGAAAACGCTTGGATTCACAAAAATTGAAATTTTTGGTGCAAAACTTGGCGCTTTTTCTCGTGAGGATAAACTAAAAACTGAAGATTTTGAAATGTTAGTAATTGCAGAAAGATAAAATGCATAGCCGCCCATCACGCGCTACAAAAAAATGCAGGTTTAGTCGGTTATTCAAGGGCTGTAATTCTGTTTGCCCCTATCATTTTGAACAAAATAGTAATTCCACATTTACTGGGACTAGCACGTAATTTTCATAAAGACGATAATTTAATAATCATTTTAAGTAGAAAGGATAAGCCTTCATTTCATAGCAAAATGTCAAAAATTCCTTCATACTTAAATAAATACTTTGTTAACACGAGTTACATATTGATTTTCCCAATGCAAACTGGTGTAACAGACACTTCGCAAGACGAACCTACTTAACTATTCGAATGCTGATGAGCATTTTGACTCAATATAGCGTCCTTCGCTATGCTGCTGTGCGGTGAGCTTAAGGATTAAAAAATTTGAAAAATTACTATTGCATAGAGTGCAAATCGGACGTATCTGAATAGTGCCCAAAGTAAATAATGTTTGAAATTATATTTAATTAAACCACATGCTAAACTAACAATAGAATGAGGAATAGGCAGCATCGCTCCAATAAAAACAAACAATCCACCCCATTTTCTTAGGTTTACAATGTGTTTTTTTATTTTATTTTTGATGTGGTTTTTTACCGCAGGTATTAAAAATAATCGGTTGCCGATAAAATATGCGATTATTCCACCCAAATACGACATGGTTGCTAATGCGAAAAGGAAAAACCAAGGCGAAACAGTTTTTGATGACCATGCTATAAATATCTCTGGAGGAATTAATCCAAATACTGTTTCCGAAATAAGAAATACAAGTAAAATTGCTTGGGTTGAGTATGTTGTTACAATGTTGTCGAGTAATGAATCAAAATCCAGAAAAAAGTATTCTAACGTAAGAAATAGTCCTACAAAAATCAAAATTGCAATTCCACCTTTAATTGAAGTTTCTTTTAAAAACGAATAAAACTTTGTTATTTTATAATAACGATTAATCAATGATAATTTTTTTACTGAAGAATAGGTTGGTTTTACCTGTTTAAGCATTTTTAAGAGTTTAATGAACAGCATTTATAGACACTACAAAAATACGCATAAAGAACTTGTAACTGATTTTTGATTAATGTTTTTTAAGCTAAGATTTTCAATTAACGGTAGTTCTATGTTTGAAGACTTTTACAATACTTGAATATTATTTTAAATTAACTAAATGGAGTTGATAGCAAGCGCTATAGTAAATAAAAAAAAAGAACGCATCAATTATGAAACTATTTTTTAAAAAAGTACTCAACAGGTTTATTACTGTAGTTGAAAAAGGGGGCAATGCACTATTCTTATAATTTTTTAATTTGCTAAAGTAGCTTTAAGGCAATTTCGGATATTTCGAAAAATCGGGTTTGCGTTTTTCCAAAAATGCGTTTTTGCCTTCTTGTGCTTCCTCAGTCATGTAATAAAGCATGGTAGCATTCCCTGCTAATTCCTGAATTCCGGCTTGTCCGTCAAGTTCGGCATTGAGACCGGCTTTAATCATACGCAGTGTAAGCGGACTGTGTTGCATCATTTGCTGGCACCATGCCACAGTTTCGTCTTCCAATTGGTCGAATGGCACAACGGTATTTACCAATCCCATTTCCAAAGCTTCGGCAGCAGAGTATTGTTTGCAAAGAAACCATATTTCGCGGGCTTTCTTTTGTCCAACAATACGAGCCAAATACGATGAACCAAAACCGGCATCGAAACTTCCCACTTTAGGGCCTGTTTGTCCAAAAATAGCGTTTTCGGAAGCAATTGACAAATCGCAAACTACGTGTAGAACGTGTCCGCCACCGATGGCAAAGCCATTTACCATTGCCACAACAGGTTTTGGCATGCTGCGGATTAGCTTCTGCAAATCCAATACATTCAAACGTGGAATACCATCTTTGCCAATATAGCCTGCTGTTTGTTTTACATTGATGTCGCCGCCGCTGCAAAAAGCTTTATCGCCTTCGCCAGTGAGTATTATAGTAGCAATATCCTGACTATCACGACAAAAATTCATAGATTCTATGATTTCTTTTATCGTGTCCGGCGTAAATGCGTTGCGATAGCGCGGACGGTTAATCGTAATTTTAGCTATTCCTTCGAAATATTCGAATTTAATTTCTTCAAACTCTTTGATGGTTGTCCAGTTTCTCATAATGACCCCAAACCCCTAAAGGGGCTTATAATTAGTAAGTTAATAATTAATTTTAATATATAATGCGAAAAAAAGTTTTTTTCTTTTTCTTATTCCCCTTTAGGGGTTAGGGGTTCTTATTTTCTTAAAATACCCCTTATAATTCTCTGTATTCAAATCAGCTTCTGTAAATACTTCTAAAACTGTTGCTTTTGAAGCAGTTAATAAAGAATTTATACTTGCTGACAAATTTTCGGTAGTTTTACATGCCAAATAATCCAATCCATAAGCTTCTATCAGCGATTTTATATTCACTTGATGTGGCGTGGTGAAAAAATCCAAACTATTCTTCATCAGTTCTTTATCGCCAATAAATCGAAAAATATTTCCACCATTATTATTCATAACAATAATTTTCAGATTGTCGCCAATATAGTTGTTCCAAAGGGCGTTGGAATCGTAAATAAACGATAAATCGCCCGTCAGGAAAACCGTTGGTTGCTTTGAACTGTATGCATAACCTGCTGCGGTCGACATACTGCCATCAATGCCTGAAGTGCCACGGTTGCAGATATAAGTTAAGTCGGTGCGAGCAGGGAAAAGCTGCGTCCAGCGTACCGATGTGCTGTTGGCCAAATGCAAAGTAGTGTCTGTAGGTAGCTGTTCTAATAAATCTATCACTACATCCATATCTGAAAGTAGTTCTGTTTCTAATTGAGAATTTCTACAATAGGAAACATGTAGTGAAATAACATGTTGAAATTCAGTAGAATAAACCTCATTGTAATTGCTTTCTGTTTTCCCAAAAGGCATTTTTCCGATTGACTCCGTTGCAAAGCCCGGAATAATAGTTGTCAGACTTTTATACGTATCCACATAAGGCATAGACGATTCCAATTGCCATTGTTCGGCTGGTTGATGTCCGCGTAAGTATATTTTTAATTGTTTGCAAATGACTGAATGTCCTATTGTTATCAATAAGTCAGGTTTAAACCCATCTATATTTTCCACCGAATTAATGCGCGAAAATAAAGATTCGGGTTGTGTAATGATGTTGACTCCTGCTATATTCGACAAATTTTCTGCTATAACAACTACATCTGGTTCATTGGCAAGCTGTTGTGCCAATTGGTTTAAACAATCATTTTTTTGAAAAACGCCAAAAATTACCAATTTACGTTTGTATTTTAACCAATTTTGCTGAAGTGTTTTTAGGCTTTCGTTGTCTAATACTTGTTTAGCAGAAAGTGTTTTAATTATTTTCGGGTTCGAATGTAATTCGGGCAATGCAGTGTAAATCGGTTCGCGCAATGGAACATTAATCTGTACAGGCCCTTGCGGGTACGAAATAGCAGTGTCGATGGCTTGCGATACCTGACGGTCGCAGAAATCTAAATCAGCATCAACAACCGTTTCTACAGGCAAATCGAAACTTGCTTTTATATAATTGGCAAAAATATTTGTCTGACGAAGTGTTTGTCCGTCGGCTTGGTCAATCATTTCGGCTGGACGGTCAGCAGTGAAAACGAGCAATGGCAAATTTTGATAATACGCTTCTGCAATAGCCGGAGCAAAATTCAAAACTGCAGTTCCCGAAGTGCATACAAGTGCAACAGCCTCACCACTTTGTTGCGCGATGCCCAATGCAAAATAAGCAGCCGAACGTTCGTCGGTAATGCTCAAACATTCCATGTTTGGCTGAGCCGTAAATGCAAAAATCAGCGGGGCATTGCGTGAACCTGGTGCAATTATCACTTTACGTACGCCATGTTGAGCGCAAATTTCGGGTATGTTTTTTATTCCCTGACGGAAATGAGGCATGTTTTTATTTTTTATTATACGTTAAACTTACAATGCCGTTATCAAATTTTTCAACATTATCGAGATTCCATTCCGACTCAATAGTTTTAGCTGCAAACAACGGAATGCCTTCACCTAAAATAACAGGTGCAATCGAAATTATCAGTCTATCAATCAGGTTGTTCTGTATGAAATAATTCGCTAATTTACCACCACCTACTAACCAGCAATCTTGTGCCGATTCTTTTCTGATTTTATTGATAAATAAATCAAAATCAGCATTCAAAACAAAAGTTTCGGGTGTTGAAGGACTGAAATTTTTATCATTTGTTACAACGAAAGTTTTGTTCTCTTGATATGGCCAATCTATTCCAAAGCCAATAATCTCATTGTAAGTTGTTTTTCCCATTATGATAGTGCCTATAGTTTTCAAAAAATCAGCATAACCATAATCGGTTTTTCCCTCATTTGGTAAATTTTCCAACCAGTCAAGTTTACCGTTTGGTCGGGCAATAAATCCATCGATGCTTGTTGCAATATACAGTATTACTTTACTCATGTTTATATGTTTTCAATAATTGAAACTAAACAAATCTGAAACTATCATTGTTGACCACATTTGAACAATTGTTGAAACTATTCTTCTCCCTTTTGTCCATATTTGCGCCATTTATCAATTAACTCTTGCATATCCTGTGGCAAATCTGAATTGAAAAACATGTATTCGCCGGAACGTGGATGTACAAATCCAAGTTCTTTGGCGTGTAATGCCTGACGAGGACATAAGTAAAAGCAATTTTTCACAAAAGCTTTATACATAGCAGTTGTGTTTCCTTTCAATATTATATGTCCACCATAGCGCTCATCGTTGAAAAGCGTATGTCCGATATGTTTCATGTGAACACGAATTTGGTGCGTACGACCTGTTTCGAGCCTACATTCAACCAGCGAGGTATAACCAAGCCTTTCCAATACTTTATAGTGGGTTACTGCATGTTTGGCCAATGGATTCTCGCCTTCGGGAAAAACCATAAATTGCATTCTGTCCTGAGGGTTGCGAGCTAAAGCACCAATAATTGTTCCTTCATCTTGCTTTACATTTCCCCAAACAAGAGCTTGATAACGGCGGTGTGTCGTTTTATTAAAAAACTGCTTGCCAAGATGCGTTTTAGCATATTCTGTTTTTGCCAACAATATTAAGCCGGAAGTATCTTTGTCGATGCGGTGAACTAAACCAATGCGAGAGTCATTAATATCGTACTCAGGATGATCTTTTAAATGCCAAGCTATGGCATTAAGCAGTGTACCATCGAAGTTTCCAAATCCGGGATGTACTACCAAGCCCGGTTGCTTATTGACCAAAATAATATCTTCGTCTTCGTACACAATATCAACGGGAATATCCTGCGGATAAATCTCAAATTCGGAAGGTGGATATTCGAGGTGGATAGTGATTACGTCAAAAGGTTTAATACGATAATTGGACTTTACGCTTTTGTCGTTCACACGAATATTACCAATGTCGGCCGCCTCTTGTATACGGTTACGCGAAATGCCTGACATGCAATTCACTAAATATTTATCAATACGAACAAGCGTTTGACCTTTATCAACTACAAAACGGTAATGCTCGTAAACCTCCTGTTGGGGAACTTCACTTTCAATTTCATCCTCTTCTATTTCTTCCAAAAAATCTTTGTTCACGCTTTGTGATTTTTTTAGTATTGAGTCTATTCCGAAAAGTCATTTTGAACGCAAATTACGCAAATAAACGCAAATTTATTTAAAATGAGATTCAGCTATATTACTGATAAATACAAAATTAATCGCTTTTCTTATTAGCGGTATTTTGCGTAATTTGCGTTCTATCCTTTTTCGGAGTGGACACAGTATTAGTGTTTTTAAAAAAATTCTTCCTCTTCTTTTCCTGTTTCGTCTTCTTCAAAGGTTTTGTTCAGCATTTCTTTGTCTTTCGAAAGCCAAATATCGATGCGCGTACCTGCAGGAACTAATTTGCCTGCTGCCGGACGCTGCCTATAAACAAAGTAAGCTGCTTCATTTCCATGTGGAGTTACGTCAAAATCGATAGCTCCGATAACAACTGTGGCTTCGATGGCCAATTGTTTGGCATCCTCAAGGCTTGTGCCTTTAAGTACTGGTACCAAAATATCTTCACCACCAAGTCCACTGCCAACCACCAAAGTAACATAACTACCTTCGGGAATTCGATAACCCGGCGAAATGCTTCTGCCGCCATATTTTACATCGATAACTAAGTCTTTATATTCCGAAGGTGTATATTCCACACTACTCACATTAATGCCAATAGCACGAAGCATGGCATCAGCCTGTCGGTACGAAATATCGTTTATTTCGGGCAGAGGAGTTTGCCGCACCTGACGCGAATTGATGATTATGTAAACCGGTCGATTACTTTTAATATTAGAACCTGCAACAGGAGTTTGCTGTATAACAGTTCCTAATTTTTTGTTTTTTACATACACCGAATCAATAATTTGAGCATACAAATTATGGTTTTTGAGCATGATTTCCACTTCTTCCATGTACATGCCACTCAAATCTGGCACTTTCTCAGTTTCGCCATGTTCGGTGTAAATATCTACTAAATAAAGTGTTATCCACGAAAGTGCCACCAAAATTACTGTTGCAAGTAAAATTCGTTTCAGAATGAAACCGCCAAGCGATTCGGACCAGAATTTTTTAAAATCCATGTTTATGAATTTGTAATTGACAATTAATAATTAGTAATTGTTTGTGCTTAACATTGGAAATAATTTCAAAAGTACTGAAATTATTGGAAAATGTAATGGAGTAAAACAAAAAAAGTAAAAACTTCTGTTGAGGTCTTTACTTTCTTTATGTTGTGTTGAGGCAAAATCGTTATGCTTTGTGGCGTCCTTCATCGGCTACAGTAAGTTTTGCTCTACCTTTTGAGCGACGTGCAGCTAATACGCGGCGACCATTCGCAGTTGCCATTCTTTCACGGAATCCGTGTTTGTTTCTTCTTTTTCTTTGCGAAGGTTGAAATGTCCTTTTCATTGCTTATAATGTTTTTTATTGTTTTTCTCGGTATTTGAATTCGGAGTGCAAAAATAGTGGTTTTTTTTGAATTGACAAATTGTTATCACTGAATTCTTTTACTTTCTTCGAAAATAATTTGCTGTCATTTTGTCACCAATGCTGCTTTGGCACTTAATTTGACTAAAAGAGTCGGATTTGATTCAGATTTAAATCGAATTTATTTTGTCCGAAATTTATTTAAACAACTAATAATCATATAACTAACAATGGCAAAAGGAAACATTGGGGTAACGAGTGATAATATTTTCCCCGTTATTAAGAAATTTTTGTACAGCGATCACGAAATCTTTTTACGTGAATTAGTGTCGAATGCTGTGGATGCTACTCAAAAACTCAAAACATTGGCATCGGTGGGTGAGTTTAAAGGCGAAGTAGGCGAACTGAAAGTGCATGTGGCAATCGACAAAAAGAAAGGTACACTGACAATTTCGGACCGCGGTATAGGTATGACTGGCGAAGAAATTGAAAAATACATTAATCAGATTGCTTTTTCGGGTGCCGAAGAGTTTTTGGAAAAGTATAAAAATGATGCTCAGGCTATTATCGGTCATTTCGGGTTAGGATTTTATTCCTCATTCATGGTGTCGAAAAAAGTGGAAATTTTCACTCAGTCGCACAAAGATGGTGGTGTGGCGCAACATTGGTCGTGCAAAGGCGACCCTGAATATACGCTCGAAGATACTATTAAATCGGACAGAGGAACGGATATCGTATTACACATCGATGACGAAAATAAAGATTTTCTCGAAGAATCGAAAATTCAGGAATTACTTACAAAATATTGTAAATTCCTGCCTATCGAAATTGCTTTTGGCAAGAAAAAAGAATGGAAAGATGGTAAAAATGTAGAAACCGACGAGGACAATATTATTAACAACCCTAATCCGGCATGGACTCGTAAGCCAGCTGACTTAACCGAAGAGGATTACGCAGCATTTTATCGCGAAATACATCCTATGGCCGAAGATCCATTGTTCCACATTCACCTTAATGTGGATTATCCGTTTAACCTCACTGGTATTCTTTATTTCCCTAAAATTAAAAATAACATCGATATGCAACGCAACAAAATTCAGTTGTATTGCAACCAGGTATTTGTAACCGACCATGTCGAAAACATTGTACCTGAGTATCTTACTTTACTTCACGGTGTAATCGATTCGCCTGATATTCCGCTGAATGTGTCGCGTAGTTATTTGCAAAGCGATGCCAATGTGAAGAAAATTTCGAGCCATATTACAAAAAAAGTGGCCGACCGCTTGGCTGAAATTTTTAAAGCCGACCGTGAAAATTTTGAAGCAAAATGGGATAATTTGAAAGTATTTATCCAATACGGAATGCTTAGTGATGAAAAATTCTACGAGCGTGCCGAAAAATTTGCCTTGTTGAAAAATGTGGATGGCAAATATTTTACGTTCGAAGAATATAAAACGCTTGTTGGTGAAAATCAGAAAGATAAAAATGGCGATTTGATTTACTTGTATGCCAATAGCGCCGACGACCATTACAGCTATATTCAAGCTGCCAAAGATAAAGGTTACGATGTGCTTATTATGGACGGACAGTTGGATGTGCATGTTGTTGGCCAATTGGAGCAGAAGTTTGAGAAAACCCGCTTTGTACGTGTAGACAGCGATGTAATTGACAAAATTATACAAAAAGAAGATGTCGAAAACGTAGTACTTACCGACGAACAACGCGATGCATTGGTGGCTGTTTTCGATTCGCAACTGCCAAAAGTGGAAAAGGCCAACTTTATTGTGACTTTTGAAAAACTTTCGGCAACAACGAATCCGGTTTTTGTAACTCAAAATGAGTTTATGCGCCGTATGAAAGAAATGTCGGCATTGCAAGGTGGTATGATGAGTTTTTATGGCGAAATGCCCGACAGTTATAACTTGGTGGTAAATACGGCTCACCCGGTGGTTGAAAAACTGCTTCAAGAGGAAGAAGCTGCTTGTGCTGCCGATGTGGCACCTGTAGCAAATGAACTAAATGAAGTAAAAGCCAAACACGATGCGCTAAAAAATAGTCATAAAGACAAGAAAGATGAGGAAATTGCTACTGCCGAAAAAGACGAGTTAAGTGCTTTGGCCAAACAAATGGATGAACTTGGCGAAAAGAAAAAATCTGTTTACAAGGCTTTTGCTGCTGAAAACAAACAGGTTCGCCAGTTAATTGATTTGGCACTGTTGGCAAATAATATGCTGAAAGGCGAGGCATTGGCCAACTTTGTAAAACGTAGTGTGGAATTGATGTAAGTATTAAAAAACAATATTTCTAAAAAAGGCTATCAACTTAAAATTGATAGCTTTTTTTTGTCAATAAACTTACGCATTCAAAACAAAAGAATTATATTTGCGAAGAAAATAAAAAGATAAAATAATTCATCGTTACAAATAAATCTATGTTGCGTAAAATTCGTATTGCAATCTCACTTTCTACAGCATTTCTTCTCACACTTTATATAATTGACTTTGCCGGAATCATGCCGTCGTGGTTTAGTGCTTTAGCCAAAATCCAATTTCTACCAGCTTTATTGTCAGTTAATGTCGTTGTACTAGTAGGTTTAATAATAGCGACCTTGGTTTTTGGACGTATTTATTGCTCTTCTGTTTGTCCACTTGGACTTTATCAGGATGTAATAACGTACATTTCTAGGCTTGTAAATAAGAAAAAACGTTTTCGCTATCGCAAAGCACTTACTGTTATGCGATGGTCGTTTGTGTTGGCCACTGTTATTGCTTTTTTGAGCGGAATCACCGTTTTAGTAGGTTTGTTGGATCCTTATAGTAATTATTCGCGTTTTGCTGTACATGTAATTAAACCTGCTTATCAGGCGGGGAATAACCTTGCAGCATTGATTTTCACGCAATTCGACAATCAAACATTTTCAAAAGTAACTATTTATTTGATTAGCGTTTTTTCGCTTGTAACAGCAATAGTTGTATCGGTATTTGTAGGTTATTTGGCGTGGGTAAATGGTCGTATTTACTGTAATAGTATCTGTCCGGTTGGTACTGTTTTAGGTTTTATTAGTAAGGCCTCGTTGTTTAAAATAAGAATTAACGAAGATGCTTGTAACTCTTGTGGAGCATGTGGACGTACTTGTAAAGCATCGTGTATCGATACCAAAAATCATAAAATCGACTCCAGTAGATGCATTAATTGTTTCGATTGTCTAGATGTTTGCTCTACATCGGCAATCAATTATAATTACTCATTCCGTTTACCAATAAAAAATCGGAAAAAAGTGGTGAATGCTTCGCGTCGTCGGTTTATGATGGCGGTTGGTGTAACAGGTATTGCTGCAACCAAACTCTTAGCTGAGAACACTCCTTTAATTGGAAGTTCAGCATCGGTTTTACGAAGAACGCCCATTACACCTCCGGGTTCGCAAGGCGTTGCGCATTTGTTGCAAAAGTGTACTTCGTGTCATCTTTGTGTAAGTAAATGCCCTACGAATATTATTAAACCGGCTTTTCTGGAGTATGGAGTAGGAGGGATGTTGCAACCGACTTTGAAATTCGATGACGATTTTTGTAATTACGAATGTACTATTTGTTCGGATGTTTGTCCAACGGGTGCATTGCTGCCTTTAACCAAAGAGGCAAAACTTACCAATCAAATGGGGCAAGTACATTTTGTTATGAACGACTGCATCGTTTTTACTGATGAAACAAGCTGCGGAGCGTGCGTGGTAAATTGCCCTACAGAAGCTGTGTTTATGGTCGATTATAAAAATGACCTTTCGATTCCCGAAGTTGACAATTCTAAATGTGTAGGTTGTGGAGGCTGCGAATATAATTGCCCTGCTACGCCCCGAAAAGCAATTTTTGTGGAAGGAATTGACCGTCACAAAACAATTAAATTGGAAAAAGTGGAAGAAGTGAAAGTGGATGATTTTGGGTTTTAAAATTGTATTTCAATACATAAAAAAACGTCGCAAAATATAATTTGCGACGTTTTTTTACTGTGAACTGTCAACTTCAAACTGTTAACTGTTTTCTTATTTATTCAATTCTTTTTCAATGGCATCAAATTCTTTATCCATTTTCAAACGATAATACAAAGTCTTCAATGTTTTCTTGTATTCACGTTCTTCGGGGTTTACTTCTGACGCTTTAATAAAGTATGGTATCGATTGTTTAAATACATCGTCTGCTTTTTTGCGGGCGACGATTGCTAATTTGTTATCACGAATTTCATTCGCTTCGTCAGTCATTTTCACTGCTTTGTTGTAGTATAAACGACCAAGTCCGGCATAAGCATCGGCTAATTTTGGATCCAATTCAATGGCTTTTTCAAATGCTTTCAACGCATTGTCAAAGTTACCAAGCGATTCGTCCAAATTCCCTTTTACGTATTGATACTGAGCAAGTTTTGGCTCTTTTTCAATGGCATTTTCCAAATAAGTAATGGCATCTTTAGTTTGACCACTGTAAATGTAGTAGTTAATTAAATTTTGCAGAAACCAAGGTTCTTGTGGAAATTTAGTGAAACCTTCTTTCAATGTTTTTACAAAGTTTACAGTATCTTTTTTCTTGCTGTATTCCTCGTAAAGTAATTGATATACATTGAGTTCCTCGTATTTATCATCTTTCAAATCTTCGTACCAGGCAATTGCTTTGTCGTTCAAACCAGCATTTGTAGCAGCAATGGCAGTGTAGTACTTAATCATGTGATAAGTTGAATCGGGAGCCAGTTCTTTGTTGATAAATGGCAATGCAGGGATAGACAAATATGTTTCAAAAACATTTACTGCTTCTACATAGTTTTTCTTTTCGAACAAGGTAGCGCCATAAGCAACCAAATTCGATTGTGTTTGATAGTATTCTTTTACTTTTGCTTTAATGTCTTTAGCATACTTTGGCTTTACTTTTCCTTTTGCATTTGGCAGTTGGTCCAAGTCGTAAGCTTTCAGAAAGTAGTTGTAAGATTCCATAATAGCTTGTCCTTTTACAATTAAGTCAACTGTTTGCCCAAGAACTTGTTTTGCAAAAATGGCTTCGTTTTCTTTGTAGCCAATCAAGCCGGCAGTATGCCAGGTCGATGCTAAGTCTTTAGTGGTAGCTTCTTGTAATGCCGGTTTAATGGCTTCGCGTGCACCTGCAAAATCAGGATTTTCCATCAAAGCTTTGTTTTTAGCTTTCGATACGTTGGCTTTTTGAGCATACGTAAATGTAAAGCTCAATACCAAAACAATGCTTAAAAAAATTCTTTTCATATAATTTTTTTTTGTTTAAAGGAACATGAACGCTTTTTTTAACTGGCATTCATGCTCCAATGGTTGATTATTTTTTAATGGAATATCACTATTCCCGAAATTTATTATTCTTCTGTCGTTTCTACAGTCGTTTCAGCTGCATTTTCACCATCAGTTATCTGAATGTCGGTGTCAATTACTTCTGTTGTCAGGTTTTCAGTATCAATCACTTCCACAATCTCTTCTTCTACTTCTGTTGGTACTTTACATACCGAAGCAATTTCGTCGTTGCGTTTTTCGAGATTGATAAGGCGAACTCCCTGCGTTGCACGACCCATAACGCGAGTATCTGCTACTTTTAGTCGTATGGTAATGCCCGATTTGTTGATAATCATCAAGTCGTTGTCGTCGTTTACACTCTTTATGGTAACTAATTTTCCGGTTTTTTCGGTGATATTCATTGTTTTTACACCTTTACCACCACGGTTTGTAACACGATAAACAGCTACTGGTTCTCCATTTTCCATTAGCACGTTACCATCTTCGTCGCGTTCGTCGAGCAATGTACGTTTACCGTAACCCTGCTGCGAAACAACCATAATGGTTTCGTTGTCTTCTTTATTTACACAAACCATGCCAACCACTTCGTCTTGACCATCATCGTCGAGCGTCATGCCACGTACTCCTGTTGCCGTACGACCCATTTCGCGTACTTTCGATTCGTTGAAACGAATAGCACGTCCATTGCGATTAGCCATCAACACTTCAGCGTTACCATCGGTTAAGCGCACTTGAATTACCGTGTCGTCTTCGCGAATCGTAATTGCATTCACACCATTCTGGCGTGGACGAGAATAGGCCTCGAGCGAAGTTTTTTTGATTACACCGTTTTTAGTACAGAAAATCAAATAATGCGAATTGATGTATTCGCTATCAGTCAACCCTTTAACGCGAATAAATGCATTCACTTTATCGTCTGAATCAATATTCAACATATTCTGAATAGCACGACCCTTCGATGTTTTCGAACCTTCAGGAATTTCATATACTTTCAACCAATAACACTTGCCTTTTTGTGTAAAGAACAGCATGGTATTGTGCATCGAAGCTGTGTAAATATATTCAATAAAGTCTTCGTCGCGTGAGTTTCCACCTTTCGAACCTACTCCTCCACGGTTTTGAGCGCGGAATTCGGAAAGTGCTGTACGTTTAATATAACCCAAATGCGAAATTGTAATTATCATTTCATCATCCGAGTAGAAATCTTCGGGGTTAAAATCTTCCGAAGCATATACAATTTGTGTGCGACGAGCATCGCCGTATTTTGCTTTTACTTCAGCTAGCTCATCCTTAATGATTTGCATGCGAAGTTCAACTTTTTCCAAAATTTCTTTTAAGCGGGCAATCAGAGCCAACACTTCCTGGTATTCAGCACGAAGTTTATCTTGCTCCATGCCGGTAAGCTGGCGAAGACGCAATTCAACAATTGCACGCGATTGAATTTCGGAAAGTCCGAAACGTTCCATTAATCCGTTACGAGCTTCTTCGGGCGTTTTCGAATTACGAATAATCTGTATTGCTTCGTCCAAATTATCGAGGATTATCATAAATCCTTCGAGTAAATGAGCGCGTTTTTCGGCTTCGGCTAATTCGTATTGTGTGCGGCGAATAACCACTTCGTGACGATGCTCTACAAAATAATGAATCAAATCTTTCAAATTCAACATGCGAGGACGACCATGTACCAATGCAATATTATTTACACTGAATGATGATTGCAGAGCAGTCATTTTGTAAAGCTTATTCAAAACTACATTCGAGTTTGCATCGCGTTTAATGTCGATAACGATACGCATGCCTTCACGGTCCGATTCGTCGTTGATGTGTGCAATACCATCAATACGTTTTTCTTCAACAAGTGCAACAACAGCTTTAATAAGCTCTACTTTGTTGACCATGTAGGGGATTTCGTTTACAATAATTTTTTCGCGTCCCTGAGCATCAGCTTCAATCTCTACCTTCGAGCGAACAACTACGCGTCCACGACCAGTTTCAAAAGCTTCTTTTACGCCAGCGTATCCGTAAATGATACCTCCGGTTGGGAAATCAGGCGCTTTGATATATTTTATTAGTTCCGAAATTTCAATATCATTGTTGTCAATGTAGGCAATGGTGGCTTCAACTACCTCGGTGAGGTTGTGTGGTGCCATATTTGTAGCCATACCTACAGCAATACCCGATGAACCATTTACCAATAAGTTTGGTATACGTGTTGGTAAAACAACTGGTTCTTTTAGCGTATCGTCGAAGTTTAACTGAAAGTCAACGGTATCTTTGTTGATGTCCACCAACATATCCTCGGATAATTTACGTAGGCGGGCTTCGGTATAACGCATAGCCGCAGGGCTATCGCCATCCACCGAACCAAAGTTTCCTTGTCCATCCACCAAAGGGTAGCGCATCGACCAATGTTGCGCCATACGTACCAATGTGCCGTAAATAGAGGAGTCGCCATGCGGGTGATACTTACCCATAACTTCCCCTACAATTCTGGCCGACTTTTTATAAGGCTTATCGGAGTTGTTGCCCAGCTCGTTCATACCAAAAAGTACACGGCGGTGTACGGGTTTGAAACCATCACGCACATCGGGCAATGCACGCGAAACAATCACCGACATGGAGTAGTCGATGTACGAAGATTTCATTTCTTCGTCGATATTTACCTGAATAATTCTGTCTTGTTCAATCATCTAACTTAAATTTATTACTTTCCGAAAAATCGCACTAAATTACTACTTTTTATTGAAATGTGCAAGCCTTTTTTGCTAAAATATTCACAAAAAAACGGTTGCTGTTTTTGTCGTAAAAATTTGCTTTTTTTCCTGTTTTTTTATTTGTTTTTAAATGTTTATCTTTGTTCTATAAAGTTCAAAATACTATGTCTATTCAAAAAGCAGTAATTATTGTGGCCGGTGGTAAAGGCTTGCGCATGCAAACCGATATTCCAAAGCAATTTATCGAAGTAAATGGAAAGCCAATTTTAATGCACACCATCGCTAATTTTCATTGGTTCGACAATGAAATGCAATTAATTTTGGTATTGCCTACGTCACATTTCGAATTTTGGAGCAAATTATGTATAAAATACAATTTTGAAATAAAACATAACGTCGTTGCAGGAGGCGAAACTCGCTTTCAGTCCGTATTAAATGGTATACAGCAACTTGCTGATGTGGAATTTGTAGCCATTCACGATGGAGTTCGCCCGTTGGTTAGTCACGATACCATAGAGCGTTGTTTTGCCGAAGCGCACAAACATGGAGCAGCCATTCCGGTTGTGGAATGCGTGGAGAGTGTGCGCGAAGTAACGGCAGATGTGAATTGTTCGGTTGATAGGTCGCATTTCAAATTGGTACAAACGCCACAAATTTTTGAAAAGAAATTGTTGCTCGAAGCCTACAAACAGCCTTTTTCGACTTTGTTTACCGACGATGCATCGGTGGTTGAGAGTTATTTTGCTTCGTCAACTGAATATTCGCATAAACAAATTTCGTTGGTGGAAGGAAATCGCAAAAATATAAAAATAACCACGCAATTCGATTTAAGAATTGCCGAAGTATTTCTAAAAAATGAGTTCTGAAAATCCTTCAAAAAATATTCAATACTTCAATTCGTTGCGCGTGTTGGCTACATTAGCCGTCATTTTAATTCATGTGGCTACACCCGTAGCGAATATGAATTTTGGAAGAAATGCCAATTTTTGGTTGATAGGCATAGTTATCGATAATTTTGTTCGTTTTGCAGTGCCCATTTTTTTAGTGCTTAGTGGTGCTACGTTGCTTACAAAACAATACTCGTTAGTTGATTTTTATAAAAAGCGCATGTCGCGTGTGTTGATACCTTTCTTGTTTTGGTTGCCTGCCTATTGGGTATTTCGATGGTTAATGTTGCGAGAGTGGGAGCGACCTCTTAGTTTCGATGCCATAGTGCGCTGGGGGGCGGATTTGTTTGTTAAAGAAGGAGTCTCGATACATTTGTGGTTTGTGTATATGATTTTGCTCCTCTACCTTTTTATACCTTTCATTTCTAAAATTCTTAAAACAGCATCACGTAAAACTATTGTTGTTTTTCTTGTTTTGTGGCTCATTTTAAATCACTTGCAAATTTTTGGTGTTGTAAGTATTGATGAATTTCCGTTGTTGTTTAAGAGATTATACGGATATATGCTTTATACTGGTTATTTGGTGTTGGGCTATTTTTTGCAAACACTCCATTCGAAGTATAATTTGTCCAGAATTTCTGCATTACTACTGTATTTGTCAACAGTTGTTATTGCTTCGTTGCTAACCTATTATTTGAGTTCTCAATCTGGAAAGCAAATCCTGACAGCAATGAATACTTTTACGCTAAATACTTTTGCACAGGTAATTGCCATTTATTTTTTGGTAAAAAATATTGAATTTAAAAACAAATACCTTGTCGTTTTTATCCAAACAGTAAGCAACTATAGTTTTGGTATTTACTTAGTACACATAATGGTTATCAGTTTATTTTTCCGCGTTGGCATTTTCTGGACTATGGCGCATCCGCTTATTTCGGTACCTGTAGTGGTTCTGCTTACATTAATTACCTCATTTATAGTGATTTTTCTGCTTCGAAAAATACCTTTTATGGCAAAATTTGCAGGATAAAAAAGCCGAGACTCAATTTGAATCACGGCTTTTTTTCTAACTTCTAATTTCTATTTTCTAATTTCTAATTTCTATTTTCTAATTTCTAATTTCTACCTTCTAACTTATCAAGTCGAAACCTGTATACGGTATTAAGGCCTTTGGTATACGAATGCCTTCGGGTGTTTGATTGTTTTCGAGTAATGCAGCTACAATGCGGGGCAAAGCCATAGCACTGCCATTTAAGGTGTGTACCAATTGTGTCTTTTTGTCAGCTCCTTTAAAGCGGCATTTCAAGCGGTTGGCCTGATAGCTTTCGAAGTTCGAAACCGAACTCACTTCCAGCCAACGTTCCTGAGCAGCCGAGTAAACTTCAAAATCGAATGTGAGCGCCGATGTAAAACTCATGTCGCCACCACATAGGCGAAGTATGCGCCAAGGTAATTCTAATTTTTCAACCAAAGTTTGTACGTAACTTACCATTTCGTTCAGTGTTTCGTACGATTTTTCGGGATGTTGTATTTGAACAATTTCCACTTTGTCGAACTGATGCAGGCGGTTTAATCCACGAACATCCTTACCGTACGAACCAGCTTCGCGACGGAAGCAAGCAGAATAGGCCGTGTTTTTTACAGGTAATTCTTTTTCGTCCAAAATAACATCGCGGTAAATGTTTGTTACAGGTACTTCTGCCGTTGGAATAAGATATAAATCGTCAATTGTACAATGATACATTTGGCCTTCTTTATCAGGCAACTGACCTGTTCCATAGCCCGATGCAGCATTTACAACATAAGGAGGCTGTACTTCTAAGTAACCAGCTTCCATAGCGTTATCGAGGAAAAAGTTGATTAAAGCACGTTGTAGACGAGCGCCTTTGCCTTTGTAAACAGGAAAACCAGCTCCCGAAATTTTCACACCGAGTTCAAAATCAATCAAGTCGTATTTTTTTGCTAAATCCCAATGTGGAACTGCACCTTCGTATAATTTTGGCATTTCACCGCCAGCGCGTTCGATAATATTATCTTCGGCATGTTTTCCGGCAGGTACGCTATCGTGAGGCAAGTTTGGAATTTGAACCAACAGGTTGTTGAGCGATTGTTCAATTTCTGTAAGTTTTTCGTCGAGCACTTTAACGCTGTCTTTCAGTTCGGTTGTTTTTTCTTTGGCAGCAGCAGCTTCGGCTTGTTTACCTTGTTTGAAAAGCAACCCAATTTCCTTCGACAGGTTGTTCATTTCAGCTGCTTGGTTGTCTAGATGCGTTTGCGTAGCTTTACGCATTTTGTCCAAATCAACAACCTGTGCAATAATATCAGTGCCATCGAAGTTTTTCTTGCCTAAACGAGCAATTACTTCTGCTGTGTTGTCAGTTATATATTTGAGTGTCAACATAATATTTATTACCCCTAAATCCCCTAAAGGGGGACTTAAAGAATTTTTAGGATGATTAAATTTGTTTCGCCATTATTCCCCTTTAGGGGTTAGGGGTTTAAAAAAATCTCCCGCAATTTTACACTACGGTAAAACGACAGGAGATTTGTGTGATAGTTATCGTTTTGAGCTTAGTTAGCAGCTACTTCGATAGGTTTGATAGAAACATAAGATTTGTTATCTTTTTTCTTTCTGAATTCAACAATACCATCAACGAGTGCAAATAAAGTATGGTCTTTTCCAATACCCATGTTTAATCCTGTGTGATGAACAGTTCCGCGTTGACGAACGATGATGTTACCTGCTTTTGCAAACTGACCACCAAAAATTTTCACTCCAAGTCGCTTACTTTCCGATTCACGACCGTTTCTTGAGCTACCAGCCCCTTTTTTATGTGCCATTTTCTTTTAATTTTAATCGGTTTTTTGAATTAAGCTACAATTTCTTTAATTAATACTTCGGTGAAGTCCTGACGGTGACCATTGCGTTTGCGATAGCCTTTGCGACGTTTTTTGTGGAAAACAATCACTTTTTCGCCACGTAAGTGCGATAAAATTTCACCAACTACTTTTGCACCTTCAACCACGGGAGCACCAACGGTAACTGCACCTTCGTTGTCGATAAGCAATACTTTGTCGAATTCGATAGCTGAACCTCTTTCAGCTTCATTCATACGGTGGATATACAGTCTTCTTCCGGCTTCTACCTTGAACTGTTGTCCCAAAATTTCTACAATTGCGTACATGTATAAAACAATTTTTATATTACATCGGGCAGGTGAGACGCTTTGCAGCAGTGCTTCTTTTTAACCTATTCCGAAATGAGGGTGCAAATTTACTGCTTTTATTTTAATACACAATGCTTTTTGTTTAAAATTTTGTGTAAGAATTGGCATCTGACAAAAAAATGATTTATACAATATATAAATTCCACTTTTTGAACGACAAAAAACATTTTTCTGCACAGATCATTTTAAAATGTGTAATATATTCGATATATTTGCCCCGAAAATTAAATCTATAATAAAATCAATGTATGATACAGGAAAATTTTGTTCGACTTTTCGAAGATTCGTTCCGTAAAAACTGGGATTTACCGGCTTATAGTAATTATGGTGAAGATTTGACACTAACGTATGCCGATTTGGCAAAAAAAGTGGCGCGAATGCACATTTTGTTTGAGCAATGCCAATTAACTCCAAACGACAAAGTGGCACTTATTGGTCGCAACAGTGCAAATTGGGCAATAACGTATATATCGGTAGTAACGTATGGTGCTGTAATTGTACCTATCTTGCAGGATTTTAATCCCAACGATGTTCACCACATTTCCAATCATTCCGAATCAAAATTACTTTTTACGGCTGATAATATTTGGGAATCGCTTGAAGAAGAAAAACTTACAAGTGTGAAAGCGGTTTTTTCGTTGACAAATTTTAATTGCATAACCTTGCTCAACAAAGAACCCAAGCCAGAACTTGCCGAAAATGAGGTGCATGAACAGCTGGTAATGAAGTATTTACAACCTGATTATATCAATAGCCTATTTCATGCTAAATTTCCACACGGCTTCCATCGCGACCATGTGCGCTATGTGGATAAACCAAATACAGAACTCGTGTCTATTAACTATACCTCAGGAACTACTGGTTTCAGCAAGGGCGTTATGACTACCGGAAATGCCTTGGCCGGAAATATTACTTTTGCAGTAGGTACAGGTTTGATTGCGCCACTTTATCGTATTATATCATTTTTACCTTTAGCGCATGCTTATGGCTGTTCGTTCGATTTTTTGGCAAGCACTTGTGCCGGATGTCATATTCATTTTGTAGGAAAAATTCCAACGCCGAAAATACTATTGGCTGCATTTGCCGAAATTAAACCCAATATCATTTTCTTAGTTCCGCTTATTGTCGAAAAAATTTACCGCAAGCAAATTCAACCACTTTTGGCCAAACCAACCATGCGTTGGGTATTGAGTATTCCGTTTTTGGATACAACAATCCTTTCGCAAATACGCAAAAAGTTGGTGGATGCTTTTGGTGGCGAGTTTTACGAAATTATTATTGGTGGTGCACCGCTCAATGCTGAAGTGGAAGCATTTTTCACCAAAATTAAATTCCCATTCACCATTGGTTATGGTATGACCGAATGTGCGCCGCTTATAAGTTATGCCGACCACAAAGATTTTGCTCCCAAATCGGCCGGACGAATACTGGATACCATGCAAGTGAAAATTGATGAACCAAACCCCGAAACAGGTACCGGTGAAATTTGTGTACGTGGCGAACATGTAATGGTTGGTTATTATAAAAATGAGGAAGCTACTTCGGCCATGATTGACAATGACGGTTGGTTACATACCGGCGATTTGGGAACGGTTGACGAATTCGGCAATATTTTTATTCGTGGACGCAGCAAAACAATGATTTTGGGGGCAAGCGGACAAAATATATATCCCGAAGAAATTGAAGCTAAACTAAATAATATGCCATTTGTAATGGAGAGTTTAGTAATTGAGAGCAACGGAAAGCTAATTGCTTTGGTTTGTCCCGATTACGAGGCAGTTGATTTTGAGAAAATTGACCAAAAAAAGCTCGAAGAACTGATGGAAGAGAACCGAAAATCGCTTAATTCGTTGGTTTCAGCATACGAGTCGATTTCAAAAATTCAGCTTTTCCCACACGAATTTGAAAAAACGCCTAAAAAGAGCATAAAACGCTACTTGTATTCGGCCGGATTTCAATCGGTTAAGTAGTTTAATATGAACGTATTATGAAATTGTTTCGTTTTTAACATAATTTTTTTCAAAAATAATTCATTAAAATGATACAACCTATTAATAAATGCTGTAATTTTGCCGCGATTTTGAATTGCAAAACAAATAAAGTTAAATTTTAAACGTTTAAAAAGATGAAAAAAGTATTTTTATTCTTTGCTGTAGCTATCGCTATCGCTTCTTGTGCTCCTAAAGCTGCTGAAGAAGCTCCTGCAACTGATTCTTTGGCTGTTGACACTGTTGCTGTAGTTGATACAGTTGTTGTTGATTCAACAGTTGTTGATTCAGTAAACTAATCAGGCTATTGCTACAAATGCTTAGGCATTAAAAAGTCCGCTAATGTGAATTAGCGGACTTTGTTTTTGTATGCGTTAGTCGAGTTCTTATGCTCCTAGCGAACGCAATGCTTCGAAAACCAAAATGGCAGGCCACACCAATGCTTTGAGGAATCCTAGAACTCCTGCCCAGAAAGTGGTAGCTTTGGCAATAAAATAAATGGCGGCACCAATTACTCCTAAGCCATATACTGCACCACCCGATGCATTATTTGAATAATTGTTACTTTTACAGCAGTTTTTATCTTCGCTCATGATATTTTATTTTTCATTTTTTGTGGAAGAACCCGATGGTTTTGCAATGTTTTCGCGCATGGATGTATCAGCCTCAATGTTTTTCATTTTGTAATAATCCATAATACCTAGATTTCCAGAACGGAATGCTTCGGCCATAGCTTTGGGAACTTCAGCTTCGGCTTCGATAACCTTTGCTCGCATTTCTTGCGATTTGGCTTTCATTTCTTGTTCGAGCGAGACTGCCATTGCGCGACGTTCTTCGGCTTTTGCTTGTGCAATGTTTTTATCAGCTTCGGCCTGATCCATTTGCAGCTGAGCTCCAATATTTTTACCTATATCGATGTCGGCAATATCAATGGATAGAATTTCGAATGCTGTTCCGGCATCTAATCCTTTTTTCAAAACCAATTTCGATATTGAGTCAGGATTTTCGAGTACGCTTTTGTGCGATTGTGAAGAGCCGATAGACGATACAATTCCTTCGCCAACACGTGCTAGAATAGTTTCTTCGCCTGCTCCACCCACTAACTGTTTGATGTTAGCACGAACTGTAACGCGCGCTTTGGCAATAAGCTGAATACCATCTTTAGCCACGGCAGCTACCGGCGGTGTGTCAATCACTTTCGGGTTTACCGACATTTGCACTGCCTGAAATACGTCACGACCAGCAAGGTCGATAGCAGTAGCCATTTTAAATGTGAGGTCGATGTTTGCTTTCGATGCCGAAACCAATGCATGTACCACGCGCTCGATATGTCCGCCAGCCAAGTAATGTGCTTCCAGACCATCGCGCTGTACTTCCTTAATGTCTGCTTTGTGTGCTTCAATCATACAGGCCACAATGGTGTGTGGTGGCACTTTACGAATGCGCATCAAAAAAAGCTGAATCAACGAAATGTTCACGCCCGACACTTTGGCCGAAATCCAAAGCAAAAACGGAACATAGTAAAAGAAAAGCAGCAACAGAATGCCCAGTACTGCTAAACCAATAATTTCAATTCCAATCATAATTCTAAAATTTTAAAGGGTTTTTGTAGAGACGATGCGTGCACCGTCTTTTGTCTTTTGTATTGTTTATTCAGACGGTGCACGCACCGTCTTGAATTTATTCATTTAATCAGACGGTGCACGCACCGTCTCTACATTCGTTCAACCAATACATTCGTATTCAGCACTTCTACAATTCGAATTTTGCAACCTTCGTCCACAAAATCGTCGTTTGTTTTGGCTTCCATTATGTATCCGTTTACTTTTACTTTGCCCATTGGCGCCAATCGCGAAACAGTTGTTCCAGTATCACCTATGTTTACTTTCACATTGGCTAAAGGGTCATTTTTTCCATCGATTTCGGCTTTTAACGACATTTTCTCCAGTGTTTTCGTTTTCAAAAAAATCCAAACTGCCACTCCGGATAGTACTAAACCGCCCAAAAGCGTTAAATGACCAGCTGTAGAACCTATATTGGCGTAGGCATAATATACAGAACTTCCTGTAAGTAATAAACTTGCAATACCTGCTAGCGATATGCCTGGAATTAAAAATAATTCGATAAGTAGAAACGCAATACCGGCCAAAAGCAATATTAAAACAATAGTAATTTCCATACACCAATTATTTTTTTGTAAAAATACAATTTTTTTTTAAAACAAAATCATTTGTTGAACAGAAAATTTATTTCCTTATTTATGGCTTCTTTTTTCTTATTCGTAATTTCTTTTGAAAGTTGAAATATCGCAGGTTCGAGCATTCGAATTTGTTCTGCAAGTTTTAGTTTCTCGGCTGTTGATGGTGCATTATCATAGTCGGCACGTGCTGAAGTTAATGATTCCTGCAATTTTTGTAACTCACTAGCCATCAAAGTTGTTTCGTTGTACAACTGCAATGCTTTGGTTTGCTGAAACTGATCTGGACTACTGTAAACGATGCTGTCGTTAATCACAATTGACTTTTCCGTTTTAAAAAGTTCAATACTTGGTATAGAAGCGATAATTGATGTGGTTCGATTTAATTTACTTGTTTTAAAAGATTTTAATTGAGCTGCTTTTCGCATCATTACTGAATCTTCAGTTTTAAAATACACTTTTGGATCGTTATATTCAAATTTATAAATAGCCACTTTGCCCGTATTTTGGTTTCGGTCGGTGGCAAACCAGCCAGTTTTGTGTAGTTCGTCAATCACCATCATATAATCGTTGGCGGGTGAATTAAAAGGAAAACCCATATTCTCGGGTGTCAGAAAATCTTTCGAAGACGATGAGTATTTGGTTAAAAAAATATCGTAACCGCCCAACGAATTTTCACCATCTGAGGCGTAAAATAAACTAATGCCATCGAGCAACAGAAAAGGATAATTTTCGTTGGCTTTGGTATTTATGATTGGTGAAGCTGAAACAGCGGGCGACCATTCGTCGAGTAGTTTATACGAAGTAAGAATATTCATATTACCTTTAATTGAATCCGAAAGGAATTGACGATCGCCACGTTGTGTGATAAACGAAATTTTATCGTGTGTAGATTTAGTATTCAATCGAACGCGTTGCTGCGAAAGAGTACCCAACTCTGCACTTACATCGTAATTACGCAGAAAATCGCTTTTACTTACAATGCTACTGTCAATTACAACTACACTTTCAACACGGTTAAGCAATTTTGCACCTAATTCTGATTTCTTGATTAACTGTTCAATTTCGGCCACCTTTTTATCGTCTGGTTCGAGGTTTGCGATGAAATTTAGATACGCTGCAACCGATAAATCGAACTGATAGGTTAAAAAGTATAGTTCGCCTAAATATACATCTTTGAGCGGGTAACGTGAGCCAGCCAACTCGAAATGCTTAATAGCCGCTTCGTAGTTTTTTAATTCGTAATTGCAACGGGCGTACCTATAATTATGCATGGCATCATTTGGTTTACGTTTCAGCAATGATTCGTATAGTATTTTTGCTCTTGCGTATTGCTTGTTGTTGAATAAAGCTTCGGCTTCGGAAGCTGATTGAGCCACCGAAAACAAGCTGTAAATCAATAAAATTGTAATGAATAAAAATCGCATTTAAATGAATTATCTATTTAATTATTAGTTGTTTAATCTGATTCTTTACATTTTGAAGAACAAATTCTATTACCCACTCAACAGTATTATTTGTCCATCGTTGTGGATGGGTTGTAATCATAATTTTTTCGGGCAAACTACCTGCTTTTGCAGCCTTAATTAGTTCGGCAGTTGAATGGTACGTTTGTTTAAATACGGAGTTTACTTTGTCGCGCACGCTGAATTTATCGCCATCCCAGCATCGTCCTGTATCAGTTAAGTAAAATACCTGATCAAAATCTACATCAAAATAAGGTTCTCCAATAATGCCAAAATCGCGATAGTTGTAAAATTTCCAAATAGTTCTGTTGTCGTATTTCGAAGTAGGGCTACCGTGCATGCAAATTGTTTTCACGGGATAAAACTTCCTGAAATGAAACAATCGATTGTCAAAATGATCAATTGCTAAAGATGTATTACCATTAAAAAGCGACAAATCTTCGTAATGATACCCAATTTCATGTCCCAGCGATGCAATAGCTTTAATTTTATCAGGTTGGTCGCTTTGTGGCACAACTCTAAAATAATAACTTGCTTTTATACCCAAAGCCGCTTCAACTTTTGCTGTTGCCAACGAATGACCTGCGCGCAAATCTACATCGTGCCGCAGCATAACGAACTTAGCACTAGCTTTACCAGCGCAATACTCCTCGAAGGTAAAAAACGAGTAGCCATTTTCTTTTAGAGCTTCGAGTAACTTTTCGTATATTTTTAGCGTAAAATCCAT
>CAZEEN010000013.1:32153-34611 GCA_964511115.1 uncultured Paludibacter sp.
GGTTCAATAAAATAAAGTTGGTGGTAGTTATCAATCAATTCCTGCAAACCAAATAGTTGTATGTTTTTGTAGGTTCGTGGATGTACAGGAAATACCAGAGGCACTTTTTCGGAAATTTCGCCCCACAGTTGTACCAATTTTGTCAGACTTTCTTTCTCGTCTACATTTCCGGGGCGGTGAAAAGTCATTACGCCATACTTTCCAGCAATGAAATCTGTACCAATTTCTATCGTTTTATCACGATTTAAAAGTTTAAACTTCAATTCCGTAGTTTGTGCTTTTACCAAATTGGCAACCAACGAATCAATCATCAAATTTCCCAGCATGAAGATTTTTTCAGTAGGGATATTTTCTTTCAATAGGTTTTCGTCTGCATCCACACTAGTTGTAATAAAAACATCGCTTATGGCATCCGTTACCAAGCGGTTGATTTCTTCGGGCATGGTGCGGTCGTTGCTGCGCAATCCTGCTTCGTAATGAATGGTCTTAATGCCCATTTTCGATGCCACCAAGGTACAAGCAGCTGTGCTGTTTACATCACCCACCACAAGCACTGCATCTGGTTTTTCGTCCAAACACACTTTTTCAAAACCTTCCATAATTCGAGCTGTTTGCACGGCATGACTGGCCGAACCAACTTCGAGGTTTATATCGGGCGTAGGAATATTCAATTCCTCAAAAAACTGACCCGACATTTTTACATCGTAATGTTGCCCGGTATGTACCAATACTGCTTGTATGGTTTTATGTCCTTTTAATGCATGCATTAAAGGCGCTATTTTCATAAAATTTGGCCGTGCTCCGGCTACGAGAATGAGTTTCATATTTAGTTGTTTACTTTTTAATTTCTTCGCAAATTGAATCCAAAATTTGTAATACTTCGTTTAATACATTTTTACTTCTATCTAAAGATGCTGACTTTCTTGCAGAAGAATCCACATAATTTTTGATTTCGTGCGGATTTCTTGATTTGAATTCAATTCCCATTTCCTGCATTACAATATCAACGGTTAAAAAAATATCGCTCGGGAAAAAGCTAACTGCCGGTACACCTAATAATGCCGCTTCGCGTGCAAAAGTACCTGCACCCGTTAACATGGCTTTGGTATGATAACAGACATCAAGACCGACCAAAGGTTCGTTAGGAAACCATACATTGTTGTATCCAATTGCATATTTTTTTTCTTCTTCGTAACGTGGTAAAAAGAGGATATTCTCATTTTTGAACACTTCGAATAATTGGGGTACTATTGTGGTGCTGTTTTTGGGAACATACGATGCTTTCAAATTTTCGGGACGAATGGTAATAAATTCTTTGAACGGAATTTGTGCTAAAAAGGTTTCGTCAACCTTGTAATCAGCAATATAAATATCTTCTTTAAATCCGTCGAAAGTTTTAATTTGCTTATCCTTAATATGATAGCGTTTTATTATTTTATCGTATTTAAAATAAAATGGAAAAATAAAATACGAACCAAAAGCAAACGAGAAGAATTTGAACGAAATATCGTTGTCGCTAAAAACGATTGATTTTTTACAGCGCAACCAAGCCACCATCGAGGTGTAATTTCCACCTAATGAAAAAGCCAAATCGAATTGAGGCAATTGAAACAAAAGCATCCACATCCTGTTGAGCAATCCCAACATTTTTTTTATTCTACTTTTCCCCTTATAATTACCAATGATTAGAGGTTCAATTCCGTTTTTTCGTAATAAAGGTATAGTTTCTGAAAAATCACGTGCCGTTATAATCAGGACATGCCCTTTAGACTCTAAGTGCTTGATTATGGGCATTAGAACATTAACATGTGGCGTATTTGTAATATCTATCCAAATTCTCATAAAATTCTACTCTTCAAACGTTTTAATGATTTTTGCGGGCATACCTACGGCAACACTGTAAGGCGGAATATCTTTTGTAACAACTGCGCCCGCACCAATTACAGCGCCTTCGCCAATGGTAACTCCAGGCATTATAATAGCTCCAATTCCGATATGAGCTCCATCTTCAATAATTACTTTTTTGTAAATTAATTTATTATCCATTACCGACTGGCCTTTTTTGTGGGTGGATAAGTCGCGTTGATGACAAAGTATTTGTACTCCGGCTGTTATCCAAACTTTTTTACCAATTATCACTAATTCAGGAGCAGAATCATCAATAATGACTGTTCGGTTAATTTTCGAACCTCTTCCAATTTTAACTCCTCTCATTTTGTGTACCAAAACAGTTATATGCGCTGGAAATGTAAATGGAACTATTATTGATAGCAATCGAATCCAAATACCTTTTATTATAGATGGTAAATCTCTTTTTTCATGCATAATTCAGCTTTTTTAAAATTGTAACATATAAGTAACCAATATAATATAGAAACGAACATTTATACAAAAATCGACCATGTTCAACTAAATCACCACCAAATTTGGCTTTAAAATCACGTACTCCATATTTTTT
>CAZEEN010000014.1:0-29784 GCA_964511115.1 uncultured Paludibacter sp.
ATCAATAAAATAAATGAATGTCGTATTATTTTAAGCGTTCGCAAAGATACTAAAAGTTTTTAAATTGATGGTTATCAAGCTATAAAGTTTTCAACATACAAGTCATTTTTGGAATGAATATAAATTTCGCAACTATAATAGTTAAGACGAGGCACGCCTCGACTCTACAAGAAATCAAATTCTTGTCCTAATGCCGGAATCTCAATATTCCGAAAACCTCTATCTAACATTCGCTGCTTATAGGCTTTTTGCACTTCGTATTCGCCATGTACCAAAAATACCTTTTGAAGCAAATCTTTATCCACACAATCCAGAAAACCAATCATTTCGTTGTAATCGCCATGTCCCGAAAAAGCGTCAATATTGGCAATGTGCGCATTCACTTCGTGCGTTTCGCCAAAAATAGAAATAACGCGTAATCCGGGCTCTTGTATGCGCGCACCGAGTGAAGTGGGCGAACAATAACCAACTAACAAAATGGTATTTCGCCAATTGGAAATATTATTCGCAATATGATGCTTCACCCTACCTGCTTCAGCCATACCTGATGCTGATATAATAATACAAGGCTCATGCAACTCATTTAAAGCTTTCGATTCTTCCACATTTTTAATTAATCGGAGCGATTGAAAACCAAACGGATCTTCGTCGTATTTCATCACATCGCGAACCGATTCGTTCATACATTCGGCATGTAAGCGAAAAACCTCGGTAGCATTTACCGACAAAGGGCTATCAACAAACACTTTAATTCGAGGCAGTAAACCCTTATTGTGTAAATCGTTAAGCACAAATACAATTTCCTGCGTACGCCCTACCGAAAAAGCGGGAATAATTAGTTTCCCTTTATTTTGCACACAAGTTCTATTTACAATTTGCAATAATTCTTCTGTACTTTCCTTTTCATTCGAGTGCAAGCGGTCGCCATAAGTCGACTCGGCAATTAAGTATTCGCAATCGGGAAAAGGAGCTGGTGGCATTAAAATTCTATTTTTTGTTCGGCCAATATCTCCCGTAAATGCAATGCGTTTAATTTGTTGATTTTCGGTAATTTCGAGGTTTACCACCGCACTACCAAGCATGTGCCCCGAATGAGTAAATTTTACATTAATCTGACTATCGATATTAAATCGGCGGTTGTAACCAATGCCAATAAACAACTTCATACAATCTTCGGCATCGAAAATAGAATAAATTGGCTCAATAGGCGACATTCTGTTTTTTGCACGTTTCTTATTAAACCATTTTACATCAAGTTCCTGTATGTGAGCACTATCAGCAAGCATTACAGCACACAAATCGCGTGTGGCGTTGGTACAAACGATTGAACCTCTAAAACCAAGTTTAAACATATACGGTATCAAACCCGAATGATCTATATGCGCATGCGAAAGTATCAGATAATCAATTTCTGATGGGTCGAAACCTAGTTTTCGGTTCATAGAGTCGGTTTCGAGTCCTTTGCCTTGATACATACCACAATCGAGCAGTATATTTTTACCCGCATTGGTTGTTATTAAATGTTTGCTGCCGGTAACTTCGCGTGCTGCACCCAGAAATTTGATTTTCATTGTTGTAGAGATTTAATTTGTTGTTGCTTAAACTATCCTTACTATAGATTATATAAGTTGACCCCCAAACCCCCAACTGGGGGCTAAAAAGTGCGATTAAGAAACTGTTTTCGTTTTACAAAAATTCAAAGAATACGTCTTAAAACCCCCAATTGGGGGTTTGGGGGTCGAAGACAATAAAATATAAATCAAAAAAAATATATTAAATGAAAATCAATGTGCTTCGAGCCAATTTGCTCCTACTCCACAGTCGGCAATAAGCGGCACTTTGAGTTTCAACACGTTTTCCATCTCTTCCACTACTACTTTTCGCGCTTGTTCAATTTCGGCCTCAGGTACCGTAAAGTTTAGCTCATCGTGTACTTGCATGGTCATTTTTGTTTGGAGGTTTTCGGCGATTAATCGCTTTTGAATATTCACCATAGCAATTTTGATAATGTCGGCAGCTGAGCCTTGTATTGGCGCATTAATCGCATTTCGTTCGGCAAAACCACGCACTACACTATTCTGCGAATTAATATCGGCCAAATAGCGCTTACGGCCAAAAATAGTTTCGACATAGCCATTTTCTTTAGCGCGCTGAATACATTCGTCCATATAGCGTTTCACATCCGGATAGGTAGCAAAATAGCCATCAATCAACTCTTTAGCTTCCGCACGAGGAATGGTCAGACGTTCGGAAAGTCCGAAAGTAGAAATGCCGTAGATAATACCAAAATTCGCTGTTTTCGCTTTGCGACGCATGTCCGAAGTAACTTCCTCGACTGGTATTTTATATATTTTCGCAGCAGTAGCCGTGTGAATATCAAGTCCGCTATTAAACGCATCGAGCATATTTTGGTCGCCACTCAGGTGCGCCATAATGCGTAATTCAATTTGCGAATAGTCGGCACTCAGAAAAACACAGCCCTCGTCGGGAATAAATGCTTTGCGAATTTCCTTGCCTTGCGCATCGCGAATGGGGATATTTTGCAAATTAGGATTGGTTGAACTCAAACGCCCTGTAGCAGCCACCGTTTGGTTGAACGAAGTATGCACTTTGCCTGTTCGTGGATTAATAAGCTGTGGCAATGCATCAATGTAAGTGCTCAGCAGTTTTTTCAATCCGCGAAAATCGAGTATTTTCCCAATAATAGGATGTTTCGAACGAATTTTTTCTAAAATATCCTCGGAAGTAGAATATTGTCCGGTTTTGGTTTTCTTGGCTTTATCGTCCAACTTTAAACGGTCGAACAGAATTTCGCCCACCTGTGCCGGCGACGACACATTAAACGAAAAACCAACCATATCGTGAATTTCCTTTTCGATGGCAATAAGTTCGGCAGTCAAGATTTCGGAACTTTGGCGTAATGCCTCACTATCAATGCGAACACCATTGCGTTCCATAATAGATAGTACGCGTAAAAGCGGCATTTCTATTTCGTAAAACAAATTTTCCAATCCGTTTTCTTGCAGTTCTTTTTCTAAAATTTGCTTTAGCTGAAACGTAATATCAGCATCCTCAGCAGCATAGTTGCATAGCAAATCCAAATCCACAAATCGAATATCAATTTGATTTTTACCCTTCCCTCCTACTAACTCTTCGTAATGAATAGTTCGGTAACGCAAGTAAATTTCGGCCAAATAATCCATTCCGTGGCGCAATTCGGGTTGCACCAGGTAATGAGCAATCATGGTATCAAATAATTTACCTTTCAGCTCAATTCCATACATCGAAAGCATTAACAGGTCGAATTTAATGTTCTGACCAATTTTTTCGATATGTTCGCTCTGGAAAAAGGCTTTAAATTCTTTGAGTACTTCCAATGCCTCTTCTTTATCGTTGGGTAAAGTTACATAATACGCTTCGCCCACTACAAAACAAAAGGAAAGGCCAACCATTTCAGCCGTAAATACATCCACACCGGTAGTTTCGGTATCAAAACAAACCGATTTTTGCATAAACAGCTTCGAGATTAAATCGGCACGTTTTATTTTGGTATCGACTAACTGATACATGTGCGGTACATTTTTAAGTGTAAGCAATTCATTATCAGCAACGGGTTCTAAAACCTGTGGCGCTTTAGGAGCTTGTTTTGACTGCGGTTTATTTTCGGGCGTATCAAAAGCGTCGAAAAGCGACATTTGTCCGGCAGGCGATTTGGGTCGTGCAAACTGAATGGTAGTCGTAGGTTCGTCGGGTGGCAGCGAGGTGAACGGTTTTGCACCAAATTTATTCTGCGTCATGGTACGAAATTCGAGTTCGTCGAACAGAGCTTTCAGTTCAGCATCGTTAACAGGCTCAATTTCAAGAGCTTTTTCATTAAATTCGATGGGCACATCTATTTTAATAGTTGCCAAAAAGCGTGAAAACTCAATTTGCTCCTTGTTATTTTCGACTTTTTCTTTCAAAGCACCTTTGAGTTCCGAAGTTCGGGTCAGCAAGGTATCGATGCTTCCAAATTCCTTTAATAGTTTGACAGCCGTTTTTTCGCCCACGCCCGGACAACCTGGAATATTATCCGAAGCATCGCCCATAAGCCCCAACAAATCAATCACTTGTTCGTGACTATCCAAATCGTATTTTGCTTTTATTTCGGCAGGCCCCATTACTTCAAATCCACCTGTGTGTTTGGGTCGATACATAAAAATATTATCCGACACCAACTGCCCGTAATCTTTGTCGGGTGTAAGCATAAACACAGTAAAACCTTCTTTTTCAGCCATTTTCGAAACGGTTCCTATCACATCATCGGCTTCGAAACCAGCTACTTCGAGAATTGGAATATTGTAGGCGCTTATAATTTTTTTAATATAAGGTACAGCTAGTTTAATGTCTTCGGGTGTCGATTCGCGTTGCGCTTTGTACAGGTCGTAAGCTTCGTGTCGAAAAGTTGGTCCGCTTGGGTCGAAGGCTACAGCTATGTGCGAAGGCTTTTCGCGCTTCAACACATCTTCGAGGGTATTTACAAAACCGTAAATTGCGGACGTATTTAAACCTTTGGAGTTTATGCGTGGAGCACGAATAAATGCATAATAAGCTCTGTAAATGATGGCGTATGCATCAATTAAAAATAATTTTTTATCCATTTAGTTTTCAGTTCGTTTTTTTCGTTTAAAATAATTGTTGTAAAAATAAAATGTAATAATGCATATTGCCCACAAAACAGCAAATACAACCTGACTATTTTGATTTGTAAAATAAGTTATTAGCCAAAATAAGAATGTACCGATTGTAACAAAAATAAAAGTAGTAAGGTTGAGATAAGCAATTAAATCGCCTAATTTTCGTCCCGATTTTGATTTTTGAATGGTAGATAAACAGGGAACCTGAAAAAATCCACCCGAAAACGCTACACCAAAAACACTAAGTGCGTAAAAGAAAAAATTCAAGTCGAAAAAAGTGATAAAACCCAAAAACACAATCATACCGGCAATTCCAGGCAAAATCAACTTGTGCCCTGCCGAATGACCAGCCACTTTTGCAGCCGCAAAACAGCCCGATGCAATAGCAATGGCAGCTATGGCCATTATAAATCCTGTTTCGGAATTACTCGCATTGTAATAATCCTTGGAATGTATCACCAAATTCATTTGCAACATGCCGCCAATAAGCCAAAAAATCGACGAACCGATAACGGAAGCGTTCACATCTTTGTAATGTTTGGCAATTTTGTACGATTGACGTAAAAAAACAAAGGGATTATTACTCTGACTTTGCTTTTCGATGGGCATTTCCTCTACTTTAATAATAGCCGTAGTTACGTATCCCAAAGCAGCAGTTGCTAAAAAAACAATGATTAAAACCCATTTGTCGGCAAAATCCGAAAGCATGGACGCCACCACAGTTCCGGCTAATATTCCCATAAATGCCATAGTTTCGAATACACCACTTCCGAATGCTACTTTTTTTTCGCCTCCAATATCGCGTATTAAACTGTACTTAGCTGGCGAATACATACTGCTTTGAATACCCATTAAAAGCACGGCAAATATTGCCAGATACACATTTTCGAAAACAAAAGCAATGGAAGCCAGCAACATAATAGGAATTTCGATTAATTTGAAAAATCGAAATATCTTTAATTTTGAAATGTGGACAGTAAGATTCCCTGCATAGGGCGAAAACAAAAGATAAGGAATAATGAGGGCTGCCGAAACTAGCGAAATAAGCTGTGAAGCATTTAGCCACTCAGGTAATTTCCAACTTAATGTAAAAAATATAATGCTGTTTTTCAACAAATTATCGTTAAAAACTCCTAGAAAGTTACTTGAGAATAAGGCACTCCAATTAATGGCTCTACTATTCGGCATTGAATTTGTTGATTTGTTTCGAAACAAAAATACGTTTTTTTTTGCTACCTGCAAAACTAATCGACCATATAAAATGTTTTAAGTTAAAACCAAATAAAACACAACGAGAAAAGGGAGGCAACTTCCATTTTAATAAATATATGTTAATTTTTAGCGTTAAACTTGTTAATGTTAAGTTTTAAGTATATTTTTGCACAAGGTATGAAACGAACAACAATTTCAATATTAATCATTTCGATGATAGCCACTTTCGTGGGCTTGATAATATTACAAGTTCGGTATGTGAGTATAAATGCTGAAATGATTGAAAATCAGTTTAACGAGAGCGTTGAACGAAGCTTGTTTCAGACAGCTATTTTAGTTGAAGAAAATGAAGCATTGGAATATCTGGGAGAAGTGCTTGAAAACGAAAGTGTTAAAGCGAAAAAATCGACCGATTTAAACTTTAATCAAAACGAATTAAGTCAGAATATCGATAGCGTATCAAAAAATCTGAAGATTTCAAACTTAGATAAAAATAAACCGCGCATCCGCTTAAGTACTCGGCATGGCAATGCAACTATCGAAGAAACATCGCGTTTTTTGCAGGAAAAGTTTCGCCAAAACTTCTCACGTTCGAAAACAATTTTAGACCAGGCTGTTTTTCGCTGGCTGAAAGAATCGGACAATAAAGATATTAGTGAACGTGTAAATTTTTTAGAATTAGACAATATAATTGAAAAAGTTTTATTGAACAATGGCGTAGAGCTGCCATTTTTTTATACAATAGTTGATAAACAAGGAAATATCATTTATAAATGCACTAAGGAAATACACAATCATACGAATAATAACAATGTGTATTCGCAAAAATTATTTCCTTCGGAAGACTCAAGTAGATCAGTTTTTTTGCTGGTAACATTTCCGACAAAGCAAAACTTTATACTTAAATCGCTTAATTTATTGCTTCCATCGGTGTTGATGTTGATATTTATATTATTTATTTTTACGTATGCCATCATTGTTATTTTTAAACAAAAGCAATTGAACATAATTAAAAATGATTTTGTAAATAATATGACGCACGAGTTGAAAACTCCGATATCGAGTATTTCGCTTGCTTCGCAAATGCTACAAGACCCAAGCGTGGGTAAAACGCCGCAAACATTGAGTCATATATCCAAAGTGATACACGACGAAACCAAGCGACTCAGCTTTATGGTCGAGAAAGTTTTGCAAATGGCTGTATTCGAAAAAGATAAATCGATATTGAAAGTGAACGAAAAGCAGATTAATTTGTTAATTAAAGAAATAGTAACAAATTTTTCGCTTCGTGTTACGAGCAAAGGGGGGCAAATAACTTCGAAACTGAATGCTGCCAACGATACAGCATTGATTGATGAAGTTCATTTTACGAATGTTATTTTCAATTTAATGGATAATGCTTTGAAATATAGCGATAAACCATTATTGTTGACCATAGAAACTTGGAACGAAAAAGAAAATATTTTAATTAGTATTGAAGATAATGGTATCGGAATTCAAAAAGACGATTTAAAACGCGTTTTTGAAAAATTCTATCGGGTTTCTACCGGAAACCTCCACAATGTTAAGGGATTTGGACTTGGTTTGGCTTACGTTAAAAAAATTGTAATCGAACACAGGGGCACTATTAAAGTAGAGAGCGAGATAAACATCGGAACTAAATTTACAATCACTATACCAACATTAAAAAACTACGAGTTATGACAGAAGAAAAAGTTAAAATTTTATTATGCGAAGATGACGAAAATCTTGGCATGCTTTTGAGAGAATATTTGCAAACTAAAGGTTACGATGCTGATTTGCAACCTGATGGAGAAGCTGGTTACAAAGCATTTACACGCAACAAATACGACATGTGCGTATTCGACGTAATGATGCCTAAAAAAGATGGTTTTCAATTGGCAGCCGACATTCGTTCGGTAAATTCGGAAGTGCCTATTATCTTCCTTACTGCTAAATCGATGAAAGAAGATATTCTTCAAGGCTTTAAATTGGGTGCCGACGATTATTTGTCGAAACCATTCAGCATGGAAGAATTGCTTTACCGTATCGAATCTATCCTTCGCAGGGTACGTGGCAAAAAAGTAAAAGAAGCCGTTGTTTACACAATTGGTAAATTTACATTCGATGCTCAAAAACAAACCTTGTCTATCGACGGCGATTCGAAAAAATTAACCACCAAAGAATCGGAATTACTTAACTTGTTGGCTGCTAACGCAAATAGCATTTTGGAACGTAATTTTGCACTAAAAACTATTTGGGTGGACGATAATTATTTCAATGCCCGCAGCATGGATGTGTATATCACCAAATTGCGTAAATTATTGAAAGACGACGAAAACGTAGCAATTATCAACATTCACGGTAAAGGTTACAAATTGATTACCCCACAGGTAAAAGAAGACTAATCCAACCGGTTCGTTATCAACATATAAGGCTGATTCAATTTGTGAGTCAGCCTTATGGTTTTTTTGCCCCCAACACCTAATATATATTTACAAATAAAATGATAAAAGGCAGCTTACAAAATTCAAGTTTTTCAAATAAAGTAATGCAATTGTTTGCAGTGTTGTTTTTGGCAATTGTAGTTATTACATTGCTTACCACCCTTCTAACCGATAGCGACTTGAATAATATAATTAGTGTAAAACGTATGCAATTGATTCAGTCGCTGGTTTTATTTGTGGGTAGTCCTCTCCTACTCGCTTTTTTGTGGAGCGATAAACCACTCATTTACTTACAATTAAAAACAACGAATAAACCGTTGATGTATGTGCTCGTTGCCTTTACAATGATTGCCGCTATTCCATTTATCAATTTACTAACCGAATTGAATCGTCAAATATCTTTACCTGAGGCATTAGCACCTATCGAAAGTTGGATGAGAGCCACCGAACTTCAATTGGAGGAAATAACGTTGAAAATGTTGAATGTGCACACTATCAGCGATTTAATTTTTAATCTGTTTTTGATTGCAGTTTTAGCTGGATTGGGCGAAGAACTTTTTTTCAGAGGGATATTACAAAAAATGTTTGGCGAATGGCGCAATGGTTTGCTAGCTATTTGGTTAGCTGCTTTTATTTTTAGCGCTATCCATTTGCAGTTCTACGGATTTTTTCCACGCATGCTTCTAGGTGCATTTTTTGGTTATTTGCTGTTTTGGAGTGGAAATTTGTGGTTACCCATTTTGGCACACACAATTAACAACGGGCTAGCAGTACTTTTTTATTATCTTAAATTCAATGGTGTGCAAGTACCTGATTTGGATACAATTGGGACGGGAAATACACTTTATTTAAGCGCAATAAGTTTTGTGGTTACCGTATTTTGTATTTTTCTAATTCGAAAAAAACTGGTAAGTCGATAATATTATTTCCTAGCTATTTTTTCGTCCCACAGCACCCACATACCAAACAATATTACATAAAAAAGATATTTAAAAATATACTCGTGCAGTAATTCAAACTGATTTGGGTACGCTTCAACAAGAGCTGTAATAGCCGAAATGCGCACAATATTTACCAAATAGATAAACACTAAACTACCTGCAATATACCACAATTTCTTCTTTATATTTCCGCTATAAAAAGCTATCAGACAGACAAATATATAAGCTTGTTTCAAGCCCGTACACGACCACACAATGCGAACTGCCACTCCATTAGCATGACGCAACACATTATGTTCAAACTGCTGAATATCGTATCCCAAAAACTGCAATAAGCTGGTTGTAGCATTCGCTACGTTTGTTGCCATAAAATTAAACGGAACAGACAAATTCAAACCTAAAAACGTAACTATGGTATCCGTTTCGTCGCCACGCACCGTTATTTTCCAAAAAAAATGGGCACACACCAATACCACCATGAAGTATATAACTCCACTGTATGGTCGCAATTTTTCGGGTAATTTTTCAGCAAACATGGTTGTTTTTTTTTTCGCGTTTCACGTTCCTCGTTTCGTGTTCCAATTTTCTTAATTTATTAATCTCTAATATTCTATTTTAATTATCACATTGGCATATTGGCAAATTGGCATATTATCACATCACCACTCTCGAATAAGGCGCTTCGTTGAGCGCACAAAATTCATTATTTTTATATTTAAAATAGCCGCTAATGGCAATCATAGCTGCATTATCGGTTGTATAAGCGAATGGTGGAACAAACACCTTCCAACCAAATTTATTCGCATGACTTTGAAAAGCCTCACGTAAAGCCGAATTAGCCGACACACCACCTGCCAAAGCCACTTGATTAATCTTTAAGTCTTTGGCCGCTTTTCGCAATTTGGCCATAAGTATTTCTACAACTGTATGTTGTATTGAAGCACATAAATCATTTAAGTTTTCGGCAATAAAATTTGGGTTTTCCTTTGCTTTATCGCGAACAAGATACAAGAACGAAGTTTTTAATCCACTAAAACTATAATTATAGTCGGGAATTTGCGGTTTATTGAATGTAAAAGCTAGTGGATTGCCCTCTTTAGCTAATCGGTCCACATGCGGCCCGCCTGGATATGGCAAACCCATCACTTTGGCGCATTTATCAAATGCTTCGCCGGCTGCATCGTCTATGGTTTGTCCAACAATTTCCATATCGCTGTACGAACGCACCACAATTATCTGCGAATTACCACCCGAAACAAGCAAACACAAAAACGGAAACCCCGGAAACTGCTCATTGGCAGCCCCTTCGCTTATAAAATGTACCAACACATGTGCCTGCAGGTGGTTTACATCAACTAACGGAATTTCAAGAGCCTGAGCAAATCCCTTTGCAAACGAAGTACCAACCAACAACGAACCCAATAAACCAGGACCACGCGTAAAAGCCACTGCACTCAGGTCGCTTTTGGAAACACCTGCAACATGAAGTGCTTCATGTACAACCGGAATAATATTTTGTTGGTGTGCACGCGAAGCTAATTCGGGTACAACGCCTCCATAATTGGCATGTACAGATTGCGAAGCCGTAATATTCGATAGCAAAACACCATCTTTAATCACAGCTGCAGAAGTATCGTCGCACGACGATTCAATTCCGAGTATAATAATAGAATTCATTTGTGATTGTGGAACAATAATTGTATAATATAAGTACGTCAAAACAAAAATAAATCACTATTTTTGCATAAATAATGCTCAAAGGTATAAAAAAATCAATAAACATATTTCTAAATTTCATAGCTGTAATCATTTTGATTTCGGCCATGCTCCCTATTGCGCTGCAAAACAGTCGAATACAGAATTACTTTTCTAATATTATTGAAACAGAACTATCGCGCAAAATTAATTCGAAAGTTACAATCGGGCAAATCGATTACCGACTTTTCAATACCATTCGCATAAAAGACCTCTATGTAGAAGATTTACAAAAAGATACGCTACTACAAGTTGATAAAACCTATCTAAGTTTTCATTTCAGGAAATTTTTTGCAGGAAAAATTCTTTTCAATTCCATTGAATTTGAACAACTTAAAGGAAATTTAAAACAATACGAGAATGGTAAAACAAATCTTGATTTTATAATTGAAGCTTTTAAAAAGCCTGATACGAATCAAAAATCGGAAGTAGAATATCGCATTGAAAAATTGCGGATAAAAGAATCTGAGCTTCAAATTAGGGTATTTACCAACAAAAAAACTCCACGAAAAAGCAAGTTTGACCCTACAAATATGTACTTTAGGGCTATAAATGCCGATATTGCACTAAATAAATTTACAGCAGATACATTAAGTTTGAATATCAAAAAGCTGAGCCTCCACGAAAAATCGGGTTTTGAATTGAAAAATTTCAGTTCTGAAATTTTTGGGTCGAACAAAGGAGCTACTATTCAGTATGTTGACATTGAAATGCCTGAAACTAAACTTTCGTTATCGGATATTGAGCTTAAATACGATAGTTTGAGTCAGTTTAAGAACTTCACTGAAAAAGTTAAGTTTAAAATTCCAATCAATCGTTCGTCCATAAACTTATCGGATTTAACAGCTTTTGTTCCTGAATTTGAAAAATTGACCGAGTTTGTTGATGTTAGTGCTGTGATTTCGGGCAGCATTTCGAATTTGAAGATTAAACAACTCGAATTGAAACACGGAAAAACGTTTTATTTAAACTCCGATATTGAAATAAGTGGTCTTCCTTCTATTCAAGATGCATTTATTTATACTGATATAAAGGATTTTACTGTGAACAAAAATGAAATTCAGGATTTTATTTCGCGAATAACTAAAAAACCGCTTATCTTACCCAAAGAGCTTAATAATTTGGGAATGATTCGTTACAAAGGTAATATCACCGGTTTTTTAAGCAATTTGGTTACATTCGGAAGCATGAAAACATCCATTGGAACTATTTCGACTGATATTTTACTTAAATTCGAAAACGACCTGAAAGACCTAACATACAGCGGCTCGCTCAAAACAAACAACTTGCAAATCAACAAGTTATTGAACTCAGATAAAATTGGTGGAATTACCATGAATATTTCCACAAAAGGTGTAAAACTTGCCGGAAAACCATTTAAAGGAAAGGTAAAAGGAGAAATAAACAGTTTGGATTTATTGGCCTACAATTACAAAGATATAAATTTGGATGGCAAATACGATGGCTCGGGATTTGATGGTAGTATTGGTGTGAATGACCCGAATATAATAGCTGATTTTAAGGGAATTATCGATCTCACCAAAAAACTTCCCGTATTCGATTTTGATTTGAAAGTTGAGAATGCAAACCTGAATGCACTGAATTTCACCAAACAATATGCAGGTTCGTCGCTTTCGTTTACGGGAAAAACGAATATGACAGGTAAAACTGCTGATGATATTAATGGTTTTGTTTCGTTTAACAACATTACATTTACCAATAAAAATAAAACGCTGAATATTGATGCTATTAAATTCAGTAGCAGAATATCACAAGACTTTACCAACTTTTCAATCAATTCCGATTTTATAAACGGTACATTTGCAGGACAGTTTTCGTATAGTAAAGTACCTGCTATAGTGAATAATATATTAAAAAATTACCTTCCTTCACTTGCAACAAATAATTCGGACAAATTAAATTTGAATGATAATATTGCCATCGATTTAAAGATTTCGAATACCAAATCAATTACCGAAGTGCTCGAACTGCCTTTCGAATTAAATGGAACAGCACTTCTAAAAGGCATCATTTACAACAATACGAATAAAATTAATTTCGAAGCAGATGTACCAAAATTCAGATATAACAAACAAGAATTTGAAAAAATTACACTTACAATCGAGAATGCAGGTAAACTATTAAAAATGAATACGAGGGGACAAATGCTACAAAAAAATGGTATTACGAACCTTTTTGCGAATGCCATAGCATCCAGCGATACCATTTCGAGCTCTGTAGGTTGGCAATCGGACTCAAAAACAGTTACAAATGCCGGTGAAATTTCAACATTAGCCCGCTTGCGAAATGAAGATGGTAAAATTGCAGCCAACATAGAATTTAAACCTTCCCAGTTAATTATTGCTGATTCTATTTGGAGTATTAAAAAAAGTTCCATTGATTTGAATGCCGACAGCACCATCAAAATTAACAAATTCAGATTTGAGAATAATGCTCAGTATATTTTTGCCGACGGTTTAATTTCAAAAAAGTTAGGTAATGATATTCAGTTTACTATGAATGATATCGACCTAAGTTTTATTTTTCAATTATTAAAATTAAAGAGCATAAGTATTGGAGGCAAAGTGACTGGTAATGCTTCGCTGCTTAGCAAAGAAAATCAACCCGTTTTTTTAGCCGATTTACGTGTAAAAAAAGCCACTCTAAATAATGATAGTATTGGGAATGCACACATAAAATCGACTTGGGATAATGCAAATAGCCAAATGATATTAAATGCTAATTTTGTGAAGAATAATAACGATTCGATTGGAGTGGCCAAAGGCGTTTTTGTACCAAAATCAGATTCAATTGATGTTGTTTTCGACCTTAAAGGACTGCCAATTAGCTTTTTACAACGATACTTCGAAGGTGTTGTAAGTAATGTTAAAGGGTATGGATACGGAAAATTACGAATGTTTGGCCCTACAAAGACCATTGGATTTGAAGGCGTGGCATTTATTGACAAGGCCCAGATGAGTGTTAATGTGTTGAAAACAAGCTATTTCTTTAACGACACAGTAAGACTTACACGTAAAACAATTGAATTAAAAAATATTGAATTTTTCGATGCCGAACGAAATAAAGGAACATTAAATGGAATTGTTCATCACAATGGATTATTTCAGAAAATGAATTACAATGTGAATATCAAAGCAAAAAATATTATTGGAATAGATACACAGTCTCGCGACAATGATTATTTTTATGGTAAGGCATATACCACAGGTACTGTAAATATAACCGGAAATGATAACGAGTGTAGTATTGTGGTTAATGCCGTCACGCAACCAAAATCAAAGGCATTTATCCAAATGGGTGGCGCTTCTACAGCCTCGGACAATAGTTTTATACGATTCGAAAGTCCGACTGAAACATTAGCTGCAACTGCCCCGAAAGTAGTCGACAAGAACCGTTTTAATACCAAAGTAGATTTAAATATCGATGTAACAACCGATGCTGACATGCAATTAATTGTTGACCCCAAAGCAGGCGATGTAATTGCCGGACGAGGAAATGGAAGTCTGCGTGTACAATTTGACACATTTTCGGATATTAAACTTTATGGCACTTATACCATAAACAGTGGCTATTATCTATTTACACTGCAAACCATTGTTCGTAAAGAGTTTAAAATTGACAGTGGTAGCACCCTATCGTGGACAGGCGACCCATTTGGGGCTAAAGTAAATATTCGAGCTATTTATCCACTTACAGCATCGTTGAGCAACATCATTGACGATACAGAATTATCATCGTCGGCACGACGTACAAGTATGCCGGTAAATTGTATATTGAAACTTACAGATGATTTAATGACACCAAATATTAAATTTGAAATAGACTTGCCAACAGCCGACGAAAGTTTGAAACAAAGGGTGCGAAGTGTAATTAATACCGAAGAGATGATGAATCGACAAATTGCTTATTTGTTGGTAGCAAATAGTTTTTACAACCCTGAAACAACTACAACTGCCAATCAAGCAATTTTAAGTTCGTTTGCAACTTCTACCTTAAGTGCCCATTTAAATAATTTTATTCAGAAAACATTTAAAAGTGATATGCTTTCGTTTGGTTTAGACTGGCAACAAACTAATTCAACTGATAATCAGTACAAAGCGCAAGTAATGCTTCAACCAAACGAACGAATTACGCTTAACGGAAATGTAGGTATACGCGATGATAATTTTGTTGTCAATCCCGAAGACAGATACATGTGGGATGTGGATTTTGAATACTCGCTTACCGATAACGGAAAACTCCGATTCAAAGCATACAGTCATACTATCGACCGCTCTCAACTGAAAGAAGCCAAAACAACTCAAGGTATGGGTTTTGTGTATAAAGAAGATTTTCAGAGCGTTGCCGAAATGTTTGATTATTATTGGAAAGTATTTTCCGAAAAAATTAAGATTAAACCCGATTTGAAATAATATTTAATGAGAAAAATAACATTGGCTATAGTTGCTGCATTTATTGTCGGAACAGTTTTTGGGATACCTACAGATAGCCTTTTTTTGAAAATGCCGGATAATTTACTTCCAACACTTGCTCGTAAACAACGTTACGAACTGGCTGAATATTTTAAAGCCGGAAAAGCAGATAGTGTAGTTAACTTATTTGGGCGAAATGCAATTCTACAAAAATACGATACTGTGAGTTGCCATATTGTTCTAAAAACATCGGCTACAGGAACAACAGAAATTAAGAAATTTACTTTTTCGACTAACGAAAATGTTATTGGAGTTATTCAAACAGTGAGTCAACCTGTGAAATTTTCAAATATTCAGTTTTTTACTGAAAACTGGCAACCATTTATTTTAAAGGTAGAAATGCCTGATTATAGGAACTGGATAAACGAAAAACAACTTTTGGAATCGGGATTACAGATTGCTTGGGTTGAGAATTTACTACATAAACAGTATTTTTCGATGCATTTTACCGAATCGAATGAACTTGAAATTGAAAATAACGTTTTAAGTACACTAAGTATGGAAGACCGAAAAATGGTTGAGCCATTTTTTGTAAACAAAATTATCCCTATTAAATTTGTAAAATAAATTGGAATGCCAACATCGACCAACGAATATACCAAAGTAAAACCCTACAACGAACACGAGGCAAAAACGAAACAGCTTTCGCGCATGTTCAATACCATATCGACTAAATATGACGCGTTTAACGATATTATGACTTGGGGAATGGCTCGCTATTGGCGCAAAAAAGCATTACAAAGCTTGAAGCCCTTCGACCCCAAAACAATACTCGACATTGCCACCGGAACAGGTGATATTTGCATAAAAGCATTCACTTATCTTCGTCCCGAATCGGCAATCGGCGTTGATATTTCGGACAAAATGATGGAAATAGGAAAGCAAAAAGTTGAAAAAGAAGGTTTGTCAGGAAAAATTTCGTTCGAAGTGCAGGATTGCGCTACCTTGACTTTTGGCGATACTTCGTTCGATGCAGCTACCATATCGTTTGGTATTCGAAATTTTGAACGATTGGACGAGAGCTTGCAACAAATACATCGCGTATTAAAACCCAAAGGACATTTACTGATTCTCGAAATGAACGAGCCACAAAAAGGCTTATTATTAGCTGCTTACAAGCTTTACACACGCGTTTTCGTTGGACTTACCTCCCGCATTTTATCGAACGACACAAAGGCATACGATTACCTGCAACAGTCGATGCATGTTTTTGCTAGCGGTGAAAAATTAATTAAAATTCTTGAGGATAACGGATTTAAACGCATCGAATACCACAAATTCACCTTTGGTGTATGTAGTATGTATCTGGTAGAAAAAGTGGATTAATCTTTTTTACCGCGCAACAAATTAATATTGCCTTTCAAATTGTATTTTTCGCCATCAGCTCCTACGGCTTCGATAACATAAAAATATGCTCCAGGAGTAGCTGGGCGACCATTAACTTTACCATCCCAACCTTTTTGAGGGTCGGTCCAATAAAACACTTTTTGTTGCCAGCGGTTGAAAACCCAACAACGAAACTCAATTAAGGATTTGTAAGCCACTCTAAACTCTTCGTTAATACCATCGCCATTCGGAGTAAAAACGCGTGGCACTTCCAATCTCGATTCCACCACTTTTATGGTTACCGAATCGCTATACTGGCAATTGTTTGTATTGCTAACAGTTAATTTTACATTGTAAGTACCTGCTTCGGTAAATGTAAAACGTAAATCCTGGTCATTACGCGTAAAAAGTAAACTTTTATCTTTAAAGATTTGCCATGCATAAAATTCGGCAACGGGTATATTAGCATTGCTTGCAAAAACAATTTCGATAGGCGCTGATGCCGTTGTGATATCCGCTTTTTCGGGACGGTCATCTTCGTTTAGCTCAACGCGTGTAGATGCAGTAGATACAATATGGCATTCAACTTTTACAGCACTGTAGAGTGGCGATTCAATTTCGAAAGAATCTCGTTTTAAATCTTTTGCAAAATTATCGCCTACAAGTTTGAATTTAGTGTCGCAAAGTGGTGGTTCCAAAACTGTTAAAGTGGTAGCAGGCAGCTTATAATCAACGCTCATTTCTTTATCAGTCCAGGCTTTGGTGCTTTCCGACCATTCTTTGGTGTTATACTTTAACTGAAAAGAACGGTTGATTGTATGAGTTACTCCTGATGGAGTTTTGTATTTTAATGGCATAACTGAATGATTTAGGTTCAAAATCAATTCATTACATTGTTCTTTCGGTTTATCTTCAGGAATTAACGAAGTAAAAACAGGAAGATAGTTTTTATAATCAATTACCCAAATGTATTTTATAACACTATCGACAACCAAAACATACCCTGTAGCATCTTTTATATTGGTTAAAGTTGGAAAATAATTTGTAGTATTATCAATTGATTCTGAATATTCAAACCAGTTTGCAGTAGTGCATTCTCCATCAAAATGGATATTATCAGCTGAGCTTATACCATCAAACACAAATAAATAATCGATACCGTTCAATTGTTGACCATTTATTTCGGTATATATTGTGTCCAATCCGGTAGCTGTAAATTGAGCAACAGCAAGTAATGCGTTTAAAATCAAAGCAAAAAACAACAAAAGTCTCTTCATGAAAAATGAATTTTGAGCAGTTTAAAATTATAAAATCAGAAATGAACCACCAATTACCATACAAAGGTACAGTTTTCTATTTAAAAACAAAAAAATGCGGGTTTTATTGCAGTTAATTCATTTCAAACGTTTATTTTTAGTAATTTTGCAGCTAAAATAGAATTTAGGAATAAAAATTGAGGTTCCATTCCGACTATTAAAAAATTAAATATGAAGGCATACCGTTCAGTCTTAATCGCGTTCTTTGTACTTTTTACATTCGAATCATACGCTCAGGAAAATTATCAATACAAAAAAATTGACGGAAAAGAGTATATTCTTTATTCTGTGCAATCAGGCGAAGGATTGTATGGCATTGGTCGGAAGTTTAATATAGCTGTAAAAGATTTAAATACTTTGAACCCTGATGCTGCCAACGGCTTGAAAACGGGACAAATAGTTTTAATTCCTGTTACGAAAGATTCAAAAAAAGCAATTGCAAATTCCGAAAAACCAACTGCTCAAAATTCTGTAAATCAGAATACAAATAAATCAGACTATACAGAACATATCGTTGCAAAAAGACAAACACTATTTGCAATTAGTCGTAAATATGATATTTCGCAAGAAGAACTAAAAAAGCACAATCCGGAACTTGAAAATGGATTAAAAATAGGAATGGTATTACGCATTCCAAAAATAGCAACAGAGGAGATTAAAGAGCAAAAAAAGAATGAAAATGTTGAGAAAACAGAAGATGAAGGTTCTAAAATAAAGAAAAACAAGAAAGAATCTAAAACCGTATTAATCAAGCACATTGTAAAACAAAAAGAAACATTATATGCCATTAGCAAATTGTATAATGTGGATGTGGAAGATATTATTAAACTAAATCCAACCGCTCTTGCATCGTTAATTATTGGCTCGGAACTTACTATTGAAGTAAAAAAAGAAGTGGCTGCTGCGTTGGAAAAAACGGAACCCAAAGTAGTTGAGCCCGAGGTTATTAAACCACAGCAAACAACTGTTGACCTGCAATACTTAACTCGTCTGACAAAAAATGTAAAGCCAAATAATTCGCCTATTAAAATTGCAGTTTTATTGCCATTGGTAATCGAAAATGCTAAAGCAGATGCTGTAAACGAACGGTTTCAGGAGTTTTATGCCGGCCTTTTGTTGGCAGCAAACGAAGCAAAAAGAAAAGGTGTAAGCATTGATATCCTCACTTTCGACACCGAAAAAACAGAGGAAAAAATGGTTGAGGTTCTTCAAAATAGAGAATTAAAATCCGTCGATTTAATTATTGGCCCGGCTTACTCTAATCAGGTTTCCTATTTAAGTGATTTTGCAAAGGCAAATAAAATTAATGCGATTATTCCTTTTTCGTCGAAAGTTTCTGATTTGAGTGATAATCCTTATTTGTTGCAATTTAATCCATCGCGAAATATTGAAACAAATTATTTAACCAATTTATTGACACAACAATACAAAAACGACAATATCGTATTTATAGACCTTCCAAATGTTTCGGATAATGATGCAGGATTTGAATGCTCATCGAATTTAAAAGAACTATTGAAGAGTAAAAATAGAAAATTCAATGTCATTGAAGCAACTACTGACCAATTGCTTCAAACTGCAGTTGCTTTCGAAAAAGAAAAATCAAATATTGTAATTTTTAATACCGATAAGTTTTCGAGTATTTTTCCGTATTTGAGTTTTCTTAATGCGAATGCTTTCGATTTCAACATTTTACTATACGAACAATACAGTTGGAAAAATCAGAATGCACAGGTAAAATTTAAATCGTTTAGCATTGCACCCTTTAAACCCCTACTTAACGATGTTGATTTTACGAATTATACGAACTTATTCAAGAACTTTTTTAATTGGAGAATAACTTCAACGAATCCACGATACGATGTTTTAGGTTACGATTTAGGCAATTATGCCATTGCCATGATTTATGAATTTGGACCACAATTTGGCTGGGGAAAAACCAAATTACCTTTAGCTTCGGGTATTCAATCGTTCTTAAGATTTGAACGTTCAACACCCTCGGGCGGATTTGTAAACACACAGCTATATCAGCACGAGAAATAAAAAACTGCCGACTAAGATTAAGTCGGCAGTTTTTTTTATAGTGTCATTTAGCAATAAAATCTACTTTGTAGCCAGCGCTAAAGTTTCAGTCTCTTTGAATTTTGTAATAATATCATCCATTACCTCTTTTACTGTTGTAATTCGGGTCGATAGATAAGCATTACTACCTGCAAACGCATATCCTTTGTCCATTCGGCCTTTGTAAGCATTATACAGCGAAACTACAATACAATAAGGTACCACTTTGTAGTCGCATGTATGCAAGCAATCGTACGGACAAGTTTTTGGACGGGTTAAACCCAACTTTACTTTTTCCAAAAACGTACCATTCAAAGCGCGACCAGGCATTCCCACAGGACTCTGAATAATTTCAACATTGTCGACTTCAGCTTTGATATACGAATTTTTAAATTTAATATCCGCATCACATTCTTCGGTTGTAACAAAACGGCTGGCAATTTGAACACCTTTAGCGCCAAGTTCCATCATTCTGTACATATCTTCGCCACTGTAAATTCCGCCGGCAGCAACAACAGGAATTTCTTGATTGTATTTTTCTTCGAACACGGCTACCTCACTCACTACCTGAGGAATAAGTTTTTCGATAGCAAATTCAGGGTCAGCAATTTGATTGTTTTTAAAACCCAAATGACCACCCGCTTTTGGACCTTCCACAACTATCATATCAGGAAGATAATTGTAGAGTGTTTTCCATTTCTCACAAATAATTTTAGCCGCACGTGCCGACGAAACGATAGGCACCAATTTAGTAGTACAATCTGCAGTACGGTATTTTGGCAAGTCGAGAGGTAAACCAGCTCCTGCAAAAATCACGTCCACCTTTTCAGAAATTGATGTTTTTACCATGTCGCCAAAATTAGTCAGCGCCATCATAATATTAACACCTACTATGCCCGACGATTTTTCTTTCGCCTTGCGAATTTCTTCTTTTAAGCCAACAATACATGAATCCATGTAACTGCGTGCCTTTTCACGATAAATCAACCCCAATCCTGCGCATGAAATCACCCCCACTCCACCTTCGTTTGCTACAGCCGAGGCCAACCCCGACAAGGAGATACCAACTCCCATACCACCCTGAATAATGGGCACACGAGCCGTTAAGTCTCCAATTTTCAATCCTGTCATAAAAAAATTGTTTTAAAGAAATTAGTATTATCATCAACACGTCTATCATCAAAACAAATAAAAGAACCCGAAATAAATCCGAATTCTTTTATTCATTATAAAAAAAATATGTATAAAAAATTATCCATAAATAATTTTTCCGTTCTCATCTTTAAATTCCTCGAAACTTTTGTTGTATTGTTCCATTGCTCTGTAACTCATTGCCATACTGGAGAAACCTCCATCGTGGAACAAATTTTGCATAGTAACTTTGCGAGTTAAGTCGCTGAACATAACCACGCAATAATCGGCACAATCGGCTGCTGTGGCATTTCCGAGTGGCGACATGCGCTCCGAAAAGTCGAGCAGTCCATCCATGCCTTTCACGCCACTACCGGCAGTTGTTACTGTTGGCGATTGCGAAATTGTATTTACGCGAACATTCTTCTCACGACCGTAAATATATCCAAAACTACGGGCAATCGATTCTAACATCGATTTTGCATCGGCCATATCGTTATAACCAAATACGGTGCGTTGAGCTGCCGCATACGACAGTGCAACTACTGAGCCCCAATCGTTGATGGCATCCATTTTTTTGGCTACCTGCATCATTTTGTGAAACGAAATTGCCGAAATATCTAAAGTAGTAGTTAACATATCGTAGTCTAAATCGTCGTAAGTACGTTTTTTTCGCACATTAGGCGACATGCCTATTGAATGTAACACAAAATCAATTTTGCCTCCAAGAGCTTCCATCGATTGTTTGAAAACTTCCTGTAAATCAGCTACGCTTGTAGCATCGGCAGGTATTAGTTTTGCATTTAGCTTTTCAGCCAATTCGTTGGTTGTACCCATTCGAACAGCAAGTGGTGTGTTCGACAATGTAATTTGAGCTCCTTCTTCTACAGCTCGTTCGGCCACTTTCCAAGCAATCGACATATCGTTCAGTGCACCGAAAATAATTCCTCTTTTTCCTTTTAATAAATTATTACCCATTATATGATGTTTATTAGTTCTGTTCAATAAAACTAATTTGAAGCAAAATAGTTCTGTACAGCCACTAAAATTTGGCACAAAGATACGAAAAATGTGCAATATTACAAACTAATTGAGCTCAAGGCTCAGAAAACGGCCTGTTTCACTGCTTTTATGTGCAGCCACTTCCATTGGTGTGCCACTACAAATTACCTTTCCACCAGCAGCTCCTCCTTCGGGGCCAATATCGATTATGTAATCGGCTACCTTTATAACATCCATGTTGTGTTCGATGATAATTACCGTATTGCCTTTGTTTACCAAGCGGTTAAGTACTCCAAGTAACACCCGAATATCTTCGAAATGTAGTCCTGTTGTTGGCTCATCCAAAATGTAAAGTGTTTTGCCGGTATCACGTTTGGACAGTTCGGTTGCTAATTTTACACGCTGACTTTCGCCACCCGAAAGCGTGGTACTCGATTGTCCGAGTTTAATATAGCCCAACCCTACATCTTGCAATGTTTTTATTCTATTCAGTATATTTGGCTGATTTTCGAAAAACTCTACAGCCTGATTAATTGTCATTGCAAGGACATCGGCAATAGATTTTCCTTTAAACCGAACTTCGAGTGTTTCTTTGTTGTAACGTTTGCCATCGCAAGTTTCACAAGGCACATACACATCCGGAAGAAAATTCATTTCTATTGTTTTATAACCATTGCCACCACAGGTTTCGCATCGTCCTCCGGCAGTATTAAACGAAAATCGACCAGGTTTATAACCACGAATTTTGGCTTCGGGCAAACTGACAAACACATTTCGAATATCCGAAAAAACGCCGGTATAAGTGGCCGGATTAGAGCGTGGCGTGCGTCCAATGGGTGATTGGTCTACTTCAACCACCTTATCAATATTTTCGAGTCCGTCAATGCTTTTGTATTCGAGCGGGTCTTGCAACGAACGGTAAAACTTCTGACTCAGAATAGGTTGTAGCGTTTCATTTATCAAGGTTGATTTTCCGCTTCCCGAAACTCCGGTTACGCAAATCATTTTACCAAGTGGAAAAGTAACATCTACTCCTTTTAAATTATTGCCTTTAGCACCTTTCAATGTAAGAAACAATCCATTACCTTCACGAACTTTTTTGGGTATTTCAATTTTCTTTGTACCATTCAGATAAGCCGAAGTGAGCGTGTCGGCTTTGAGCATTTGAGCAGGTGTACCCGAAAAAACCACTTCACCACCATGACGACCAGCATGTGGACCTAAATCAACCACATAATCTGCAGCCATCATCATATCTTTGTCGTGCTCCACCACTATTACCGAATTGCCTGTATCACGCAGTTGTTTAAGCGAACGGATAAGTCGTTCATTATCCCGCTGATGTAGCCCAATACTAGGTTCGTCGAGTATGTAAAGCACATTTACCAATTGCGAACCAATTTGCGTTGCAAGGCGTATACGCTGACTTTCGCCACCCGAAAGCGATTGCGAACTGCGGTTGAGCGACAAATAATTCAAGCCCACATCAAGCAAAAATTGCAATCGGCTACGAATTTCTTTGAGAATTTCGGCAGCAATTGTTTTTTGTTTTTCGGATAAATGCGGCGTTACTGAATTCAACCATTCTGCTAATTCACCAATATCCATTGCCGAAAGTTGAGCAATATTTTTATCGTGAATGCGAAAATGTAACGATTCTTTTTTAAGTTTTGCTCCATCACATTCAGGACACTTTATTTCTTTCGAATACTGATTTGCCCATTTTTGTTCGGTAGCCGAAGCTGAGTTATCTGCCTGTAATTCAATGTATTTTAAGATTCCATCGTAACTCAAAAAATAATTTGTACCAATGGCCTGATTTTTAATATGTAATCGTTCATCAGTACCATTCATTATATCATCGAGCGCTTCCTCGGGAATATCTTTTACCGCAGTTTTAAGCATGCAATCGTATTTTTCAAGTATAGCTTCAATCTGCCAGAAAATAGTTGTGCTTTTGTGTTTCCCGAGTGGCGAAATAGCTCCGTTGTAAATACTTAGACTTTTATCGGGGATAATTTTATCCATATCAATCTGATTTACAAACCCCAAGCCTTTACACTTGGGACAAGCTCCATGAGGCGAATTGAACGAAAAATTGTGAGGAGCTGGTTCGTCATACGAAATTCCACTTGTAGGACACATCAACATTTTACTGAAATAACGAGCTTCCACACTATCTTTTTCGAGCAACATCACAATTCCATTGCCTTGCTGCATAGCTTTTTGCATCGATTGCTTCAGGCGTTGTCGGTCTTTTTCGCTTACCAACAATTTATCGATAACTACCTCAATATCATGAATTTTGTAACGATCAACTTTTAGCCCGTGTGTAATTTCGCGAATTTCACCATCAATCCGAACATTTAAATATCCTTTTTTACGAATTTGTTCAAACAATTCTTTGTAATGACCTTTTCGTCCGCGAACAATGGGTGCGAGTAAAAAGGTTTTTTTACCTTCATATTCCTTCAAAATCAAATCAACAATTTGGTCTTCGGAATATTTCACCATTTTCTCGGCAGTTTCGTATGAATAGGCCTCTCCTGCCCTTGCAAAAAGTAAACGCAGAAAATCGTAAATTTCGGTTGTTGTACCAACTGTCGAACGTGGATTTTTATTCGTAGTTTTTTGTTCAATGGAAATTACAGGACTCAATCCGGTTATTTTATCCACATCCGGTCGCTCCATATTACCCAAAAAGCTACGTGCGTAGGCCGAAAAGGTTTCGATATAACGTCGCTGACCTTCGGCAAAAATGGTATCGAATGCCAAGGACGATTTACCACTACCACTTAGTCCTGTTATTACAGTCAATGCGTTGCGTGGAATACTTACATCAATATTTTTGAGGTTGTGCACACGTGCGCCAATTACCTCTACCTGCTCTTGTTCGTCGGGATTTATTATTGTAGTTGTTGCCAAAATAGTTTTTATTTTTTCGAAAAAATGAACCTGCAAAGATACAAATTTCAAAGCTGGCTGGCAAGTTGAAACCAAAGATTCTATTGAACTAAAACGCTTATTTTGATTTTAACATCTGAAATAGTTCTACTGGCTTTTCGCTCAATATGTCTTTCGAAAAAGTAACAAACAACACAATAAAAACGATAAACAAAACAACAACAGCAAGTTGCAACCACGATGTTTTTTGAATCTCTTGTTTTACTTTCACATCGCATACTTCGCCTGGGCAATATTGCGCTTTATCTTTGTAAAACCAGCCATAAAACAAGCATCCCAAACAAATGCCAAAAGCGGATTCGAAAAACAGGAAGATAAGACAAATAAGACAAATTATTCCCGAAATAGCACTGTAAGTATTTAGCACCACCATGAGTATAAACATTGTTGCAGCTAATACTACACCAATTATCCATGCAAATTTCTTTTGAACCGCACCCACATATTCGGGATTTTGACGCGAAACAATTAATCGGCCGACGATAAGCGATGGCGCATACTTGGGATTAATAAAAACGCGAATTATAAAATCAAGTAAAAATAAAGTAACAACATATTTAATTGGCAAAAAATTACCATTAAATACAATCTGCATCAATGCAATAAAAACTACCAGAAATAAAATTCCGGCAGCTGCTCTAATTTCACGTTCGTTTAAAACCGGAATATTATAACCTTCTACGGTTTCACCAAATTGTTTGTTTTTTTTCATTATTGTTTGTTTTATAAATTTTAAAATAATATCCTCCCGCTACTTAGAAAGTAAGAGGAGGATATCTTCACACGTAAACAGCATCGCGTTATCCAACGAAATGCCTTTGCTTTAATATCTTTTAGAATTTCACGTCGTAATTTGGTTCTTCCACAATTTCGGGAACAAGCTGATTATAAGTTACTTTTCCATTTTCGTCGATTGCAACAACTGAGCGAGCCATTAAACCTCCCAAAACGCCATCAGTCATCAACACACCATAATCGGTTGCGAAACTATTGTAACGGAAATCGGATGCTACAGTTACGTTTTCGATACCTTCGGCGCCGCAAAAACGTCCTGATGCAAATGGTAAATCTTTTGAGACACAAAGAACAACTGTATTTTCCTGTGCAGCTGCCCATTTATTAAAATTACGAACCGATGCAGCACAAACGCCTGTATCGATACTTGGGAAAATATTTAATACTAATTTTTTGCCTTTAAAGTCGGCCAAACTAATCTCGTTCAATCCCGCTCCTACCAATTTAAAATCGGGTGCTTCTGTTCCTACTGCAGGTAAACTTCCATTTGTCGATACCGGGGTTCCTTTAAATGTAACTGTTGCCATGTTTATTTATTTGTTTAAATTAATGTTTTAAATGTTTACATGAATAACGAATTACTTCCATTTTTGTTTACTTTTGCACAAATATTTTTGTAACCAATTCAAAAATGAAATTATCGTTTTACATTTTCATACTGTTGATTACGCTGATTGTTACCTCCTGCGGCGACCCAAACGAGTACAGAGTTGAACCTGTTTTTGCCGAATATGTTCAGCGATTTGAACTTGAAGCAGCAAAACGCGGTAAAGATTACAAGTTACAAACAGAAGGTTTAATAATAGAATTTGCAAAATTAAAAGACGAGCAAGCAGGGCTTTGTCATTACGAAAACCCTATTCGCATTGAAGTTGACTCTGTATATTGGAAAAAAATTAGCGCTGTAGCAGGTTCAGATATGATGAAAGAAGACCTTATTTTTCACGAAATGGGACATGGCATTTTGGGTCGTAAGCATTTGAACACCACACTCGAAAATGGCGATTGGAAATCGATGATGTGTGGCGGCACAAAAGTAGACAACCGCCCTTGGAACATTAACTACCGCCGAATGCGCCGCGATTATTATGTGAACGAACTATTTAACGAAAGTACACCTGCACCGCTTTTTACAACCACCGAATTATTAGTCGATACTACAGGTTTTACCCAAAAACTTTGGTATACTTTTGATACAGGTAGTAAAACTGATACCGGTTGGGATTTGGGTAGCAATATTGATTTTATTCGAGAAATAGACAATAAACAATTGAAATTTACATCCAAATATAGTTCGTCGTATGCCATATTATTATCGGTACTAAATGGCGGTATAAATATCAAATCTGACTTTTCGTTCGAAATGGAAATTGATAGCGAGACGAAAACAACAGCAGATCAATACGGTTTAGTTTTTGCCGTAAAAACAAGTATGGTTGATACAACTGAATACTTTAAAATTAACCGCGAACAAAAAATGTTTCCCGGAAATAGCGCCTGGTACAGTTATTATACACAATTGCACAAAGATGCCATTAAAAAAACAGGAAAAAACAAACTCAAAGTTGTAAAAATTGATGGTATAATCCATTATTTTATCAACAATGTATATGTTTATCAAACCGAAATGGAAATCTTTGGTTCGGGTAATAATTTTGGTTTTATTGTTCCTGCCGGAGGAATTGTTTGGATTGACAATCTTAAAATTGGAATAAAATCGAGCAGCAAAACAAAATATAAAGTAATATCAATCAAAGATATATCATTTTCAGTTGTTAAAATGAATGATAATAACGTAGGTATTTTAGATAAATAAAAATTATGGCAAAATTCACAATATATCAGGTAATAGTTCGTCATTTTGGCAATCGCACCACGACTAATAAATACGATGGTAACATTGCCGAAAACGGGTGTGGAAAAATGAATGATTTTACAGCAAAGGCGCTAAGTGAAATTAAAAATCTAGGCATATCGCACGTTTGGTATACTGGAATTTTGGAACATGCCACGCAAACCGATTACGCTGCTTATGGAATAAAATCCGACCACAAAGCAGTTGTAAAAGGAAAAGCAGGCTCACCTTATGCCGTAAAAGATTATTACGATGTGGATCCCGATTTGGCCGTTGATGTGGATAAACGAATAAACGAATTCGAAAACCTTGTGAAACGAACACACAAAGCGGATTTAAAAGTAATAATCGACTTTATTCCCAACCACGTGGCACGTGAATATCATTCGGATGCAAAGCCCGCAGGAATAAAAGATTTGGGTGAAACAGACAACTCCGATTGGGCATTTTCGCCTCTAAATAATTTTTATTACATTCCTAATCAAGTATTTAAACCTAATTTCGAAATTCAGGATTACATAGAATTTCCAGCTAAAGCTACCGGAAATGACCAGTTTACGGCCTCGCCAAACGTAAACGATTGGTACGAAACAATAAAATTGAATTATGGTGTAAATTACACCGAAGGAGGTCAAAAACAATTCGACCCCCTTCCCAATACATGGCTAAAAATGTACGACATACTTCATTTTTGGGCTTCGAAAAAAGTGGATGGATTTCGTTGCGATATGGCCGAAATGGTTCCTGTAGAGTTTTGGGGTTGGGTAATTCCACGTTTAAAAATCGATTTTCCCGAGCTAATATTTATTGCCGAAGTATATAATCCTGTCGAATACCGCAATTATATTTTCAACGGTAAATTCGATTATTTGTACGATAAAGTAGGTTTGTACGATAAACTACGCTCAATTCTCACCGAAAATCATGATGCAAGCGACTTATCGCATTGTTGGCAAGCGCTCGATGGCATCGAAAACAATATGCTCAACTTTTTGGAAAACCATGACGAACAGCGCATTGCCTCTGACTTTTTTTGTAGAGATGCTAAACGGGCTTTTCCGGCAATGGTAATTGCAGCCACACTTACCCAAGCTCCTGTAATGATTTATTCGGGACAGGAATTTGGTGAAAAAGGCATGGATAATGAAGGTTTTAGTGGACCGGATGGTCGAACTACCATTTTTGATTATCGAAGTATAGAATCGGTGCAAAACTGGTTTAACAATGGTAAATTTGGAGAAGAAAAGCTTACTGATGAACAAAAATTGATTCGTAGCTTTTATAAAAAGCTTATGAATATTGCGCTGACCGAAAAAGCAATAACAGAAGGTCAACTGTATGATTTAGAATACGCAAACTTTTACAATCCACATTTCAATACACACAAACACTTTGCTTACTTTCGAAAATCGGAAAACGATTTGTTGCTGATTGTAGTAAATTTTAATTCAAACGAAGCAAATCTCAAAATTGCAATTCCAAGCGAAGTTTTTGATTTTTTACAAATTGAAAATGGAATAAAAGTTACTGTAAAAGATATTTTAAATACTGATATTCAAGAATTTAAAATACATTTAACATCAATTGAAAAATTTGAAATTTCAGTTTCGAAACATTCGGCATGTATATTAAAATTGAGCTATTAAAATATAAAAAATCATTTTTTATTCTTAGAGAACTTTGTGTCTACTTTGTGTTTTTCGTGGTTAAGTATTTTATTTATACCACAAAGTAACACAAAGAATTACACAAAGTTACACAAAAAAAAGAATATGATTCATCAGTTTAAAAAAAGCTTACAGCACGAACG
>CAZEEN010000014.1:29884-34294 GCA_964511115.1 uncultured Paludibacter sp.
GTTAAAGCCATTACTCCGAGCATTGCAAAATAGCTCCATTTCCAATGAAGTTCGGGCAAAAAGTCGAAATTTGTGCCATACACTCCTGCAATGAAAGTAATTGGAATAAAAATAACCGAAATTATTGTGAGTACACGCATAATTTCGTTCAACTTTGTACTCATAGTTGTATGATAAATGTTCATCATGTCGTAAATCATTTCGCGGTAACTATCAGCTAAATCATTGGCTTCGTTTATATTATCAATCAATTCCTTAAAATGAATTCGGTTATCGTCTTTAATAAATTCTGTTTCCAGTTTCGCAAGTCCTAAAATCATTTCTTTTGCCGGTTTAATAACTTTTCGAATAAAATTAAGTTCACGTTTAAAGTGATTAATTCGTTCCATAAAATCCTTTCCAGGCTCGATGGACATTTGTTCTTCGAGGTTTTCAATTTCTTCGCCCAACTCTCCAATTACAAAAATATAATGGTCGACAACCACATCGAGTAATGCAAATGCCAGATAGTCAGTTCCTGTTTTTCGAATTTTATTTGTTGGTTTACGAATGCGGTCTCTTATTGGTTCAAAAAAATTCCCTTTTTGTTCCTGAAATGAAATAAGGATATTATTTGAAATAATTATACTCAAATTATCCATGCTTAAAACAGATTTATTCTGTACAATCATTCTGATATTCAGATATATACTACTATCTAGTATCTGAACTTTTGGTCGCGTTGTGGGATTCATTACATCCGACAATATCAAATTATCAATGGAAAAAGCAGCCGAAATTGATTCCATTAACTTGACATTATCCAAGCCGTAAACATTTAACCAACTGGTCGATTTACTTGATTTTAATTCAACAAGTTGTTCTGGTGTTTTAACTTCAAATTCACGAAAAGTATCAGCATTATAATCGAACGCATTTAGCCACACTTTTTCAGTTTTCTTTAGACCTCTGAAAACCAAAGCATAAGGCGATAAACCAATTTCTTCTTTTTTCTTTTTAATAAATCTGGACATAGTCAATTATGAATTAAAAATTACGAATTTGGAGATAATATTAGAATACAAATGTATAAAATCTAATTGATAGCATAAATATTTCTACTTATCTAGTGCCAATAAGCTTTACAAAAAAATCAGTGAGTATAAAAAACTCGCTGAAACAACACATTTTACAATACGATATTATATACGCCTTTGGATACAATTTGTCCGCTTACTTTTGCGCCTTTAAGTTCGGTGAAACCATTTTGCTGACGACCAAGTTCTACCATTACTTTGCTAAATTGATAACCGATGTCTGTTTTTTTGTTCAACACTAGTATAAAATTATTGGATTCGGATTTGATTATGGCTTCGGTTGGAACTGCATTTACGGGTTCGGACTGTGTGATAATTTCGGCTGTAACAGCATTGTTGGCAATGAGTTGGGTAACGTTATTGGCTTTAATAGTGGCGTAGCAATCGATGGATTTGGAATCGGCATTTACAGTTATACCTACCGACGAGATAACTGCCTGAAGTTCGCTATCAGAACCTGTAGAACGGAATCGAACAACTTGACCTTTTTTAATTTTGGCAATATCGGTGGCAAATACAGATAAGGTGAGTTGAAATTGCGAAGGGTCGGCTATTTCAATACCTACCGATTGCTGATTTATGTAAGTTCCGATGGTAGTTTTAAGACCCGAAACATAACCGCTAATAGGCGAACGAAGGGTGTAGGAGTCACTAAATTCGCCATTTTCGATGGCACGTATCGAAAATCCGGCTGCATTAAGTTTGAGTTGTAGGCTATTGTAAGTGGCTTCGGCACTTTTATAGTCGCTCTCGGCAGCAATAAATTCTTTTTCGGAAATTACGGCTTCGGCGTAGAGCGTTTTCAGACGTAGGTATTCGCTTTTGGAGCGTTTGTAGCGGGCCGATGCTTCGGCGTAGTCGCGTTGAATATCAATCACTTCGGCACCCGAAATTTCGAGAATAGCCTCATTTTTTTGTACATAAGCACCATTTATGCAATGGATTTTACTTATCACGCCGGCTATGGGTGCTGTAACATTGGCCATGCCATTGGGTTTGGGAACTATGCTTCCACTACATTTTACAATTGCTTCGAAAGTTTTGGTATCTATTTCGGAAAGTTGCATACCTTCAGAAACAAATTGCTCGTTGGTAATTTCTATAAAATCGGTGGTGGCGGCTGGCGACTCTTGTTTTTTGGTACAAGCTGAAAGCAGCAAAGCAACGGTAGCAATAAACGTAAAATAATATGTTCGTTTCATGGCTTTATTTATTTTGATAGGTAATTTAAATCGAGAACTACAAGGGAATATTCTTTCAAGTTGTTGAAATAGTCTATTTTAAATTGCATGGCAGTTTCGGTGGTTGTAGCCCATCGAAAGAAATCAATTTCGCCTTTATCGTAGCTTAGTTTTGAAGTACGGATAATTTCGTCGTACAACTGCTTACCACTTTTGTTATAATTATCCATGCGTTCTTTTATTTTTTGCAGGGAATTAAGCAACTCTTTTTGTTTGGACTGGAGTAGTTCCAATTCGTAAGCAGCCGATTGGTTCACACTTTTTACAGCTATTTTGGATGCTTTGATTTTTGAATTTTGTCCCTGAAAAAATAATGGAACAGCTACACCAGCCTCAAAACCATGATAGTAACGGGCATTGATGTAATTATTTGTTCCCACAAAATAATTAAACGAAATATCGGGCATAAGTTTGTTTTGCTCTATGCGCACGGCAGCGCTGCTAAGTGCCTCCTGTTGTTTGAGCCAATTGTAATAGGAAGTTGATTCCACACTTCGGGTTTCGTACTTTAGAAGTGTAAACTCAGTGGATATCTTAAACGGCGTTTCAGAGCCCATAAGCGTTTTGAGCATCAAATAGGCATTATCAATAGCAAAACGGATTTCGTTAAGCTGATTGGTGGCTTGTAGCTGTTTGGCTGTAATATGTAACACATCCAAACGATTGCTATAACCCGTTTTGTTTTTAAGAGTTTCGGTGCGCAACATGGCTTGGTACAAACTATCGATATGCTGGTATATCTTTAATTTTTCGTTTAACAATTGTAACTCAATGTAGTTTGCAGTAACTTGTTTGGTAATATTATCCACATTTATTTTGTGTTCGGTGGCTGCAATGCTTTGCTCCATTTTTTTTGCCTTACGTTCGGCACTATACAAAGTAGGAAAGCTGATGCTTTGCTGTATGCCCCACACTTTGAGCGGATAACCATTTTCGGCTATATTATTCTGGTCGGTACCATAGGTTACATTGGTTTTATCCAACGCCCAGGCCGAAGGAATTAAAGCTTGCTTTTCGTCCACCCGCAATTGTGCTGCATTTAGTTCTTTGTTGTTCTCAATGGCAATATTAATGGTTTCGGTCAGGCTCAATTCTTTAGTTTGTGCCATGAGTGTAAATGCAGGTAGCAAAAATAAAAGAATGAGAAGACTTTCTTTGGAACGAATTACTTTAAAAGGAAAAAATTTAATACTACGCACGTTGTAAAATATTTCGAACATAAGCGGTAAAGCTATCATGGTGAGCATGGTAGAAGTTACCAATCCACCAATAACAACGGTTGCCAATGGGCGTTGCACCTCAGCACCTGCACCACTCGAAATGGCCATAGGCAAAAATCCCATTGCAGCAGCTCCGGCAGTGAGCATAACGGGACGCAGTCTGTTTGCTGTACCCTGAATAATGATTTCGCGCATACTTAGTTTACCTGAATGTTTTAGTTCCTTGAGATGTTCGATAAGCACAATGCCGTTGAGCACCGCAATACCAAACAAAGCAATAAACCCAACACCTGCCGAAACACTGAAAGGCATTCCTCGTAGCCATAACAGCAATACACCACCCACCGTAGCCAATGGAATTGCCGAGAAAATCATAATGGCATCTTTGAGCGACTTAAAGGCAAAATGCAGAAAAATAAATATCAGTAGCAAGGCCACAGGCACAGCTATCATCAATCGGTTGGTTGCATTCTGAAGATTTTCGAACTGCCCGCCATACGAAATATAAGTTCCGGGCTTCAGGATGATTTTTTCATCCACCTTAGCCTGAATATCCTTAACCACCGATTGTAAGTCGCGGTTACGCACATTTACACTTACTACCACCCTGCGATGGGTATTCTCACGCGATATTTTAGCAGGACCTTCGGCATAGCGGATAGTTGCCAATTCGGAAAGTGGTACTAATGAGCCATTTGGTAGTGGCACTTTCAATTGACGGATGTCGTCAATATCGGTTCGATTGCGGTTGTCGAACCGCACAACTAAGTCGAACCGCTTTTCACCTTCGAAAACTACACCCGCAGCCTCGCCGCCAAAAGCAGTTGCAACATAAGTGTTGAGTGTTTTAATATCCACACCAAAGGAAGCAAT
>CAZEEN010000015.1:0-32781 GCA_964511115.1 uncultured Paludibacter sp.
GACTTAATGAATAAATTAAAGCAAAAATAAAAAAGCTCCATTTAAAACTCGAATGTTGAATTGTATTTGAGATTAAATTATTTATTTGCAATTTCATAAATTATTTTTACAATTCGTTCAACTTCATGCTCTTTTAACTCATAAAACAATGGCAATCGTACCAAACAATCTGTAAATTTATTGCTGTTAGGTAATTCACGTCCATCGTGCTTCGAAACATAATAATCGCTGCTATGCAAACTCAGGTAATGAAATACGGCTAAAATGTCGTTTGCTTTTAATTTAGTAATTAGCTTGGTTCGTTCGTCCAACGAATTATAAACCAGATAAAACATGTGTGCATTATTCGTAGCATATTCGGGCAGTTCCGGTAGTTTAAAATAGCCTTTATCAGCCAATGGTTTTAAACCTTCGTAGTACAATTGCCATAAGAGTTTACGGCGGTTCTGTATATCGTCTAAGTTTTCAATTTGTGCCCAAAGGAATGCTGCTATTACCTCCGAAGGTAAAAACGAAGAACCTATATCGACCCATCCATACTTATTTACTTCACCACGAAAGAATTCTGCACGGTTTGTTCCTTTTTCCCATATAATTTCGGCCCGGTGTACAAAGCGTTCATCATTAATAGCCAACATGCCGCCTTCGCCCGATATGATATTTTTTGTTTCGTGAAACGAAAATGCTGCCAAATGTCCTATACTTCCTAATGAGACGGGGCGCGCCCCGTCTCTACGGTAATACGAATCTACCGCCTGCGCCGCATCTTCTACTACAAATAAATTGTATTTATCTGCCAACTTCATTATCTTATCCATATCGCATGCCACTCCAGCATAATGCACAGGAACAATCACTTTTGTTCTAGGGGAAATTAATTTTTCAATTTTGTCGGCATCCATGTTTGGATGGTTGTGCATACTGTCGGCAAATATTATTGTTGCACCTTGTCGAACAAAAGCTAATGCTGTGGACACAAAGGTATAACTTGGAATAATTACTTCATCTCCTTGCTTAATATCACAAAGTATAGCAGCCATTTCCAGCGCATCGGTACACGAAGTGGTGAGCAAACATTTCTTAAATCCATAACGTTGCTCAAAAAACTGCTGACATTTTTGAGTAAACATACCATTACCAGATATTTTTCCGGATTTTACTGCTTGTTCTATGTAGTATGTTTCTTTACCTGTGAGGTAGGGTTTGTTGAATGGTATCATTGTTTTGTTATTAGTTAGTCCTTACTTATTACTTTCCAGTATCCACCTTTATCTGGTCCAATTCGTTGGAGACTACCATTGTGTTTAAGTTTTGATATGTTTTGTTTAATGTTACGTAAATTAATGCCTACAATTTCTACCAGTTCTTCTGCTGTTATTTGATTATTTTCCGTAATTATATTTAAAATTCTTATTTGATTTTTAGAGAAACTTTCTTTTACAGTGTCTTTTACAGTGTCTTTTACAGTGTCTTTTACAGTGTCTTTTACAGTTAGATGATTTACTTGAGGGGTTGCTTCGGGGGTTTCTATCACAGCCCGATAAAGAACAACTCTAAAATCTTCCTCTTGAAAAAATACCGGTGTAGGTAATCCCATTTCTAAGCAACGCTTTACAATATCGCCGGTTCCGGTACCCATGCGCTCGATACTACCTCTGAGATACATTGGTTCGGCCAATAAAGGATTAGCTGGCATCGAATTGTGAGGCAACAATAATTTTGCTGTAGTAAGTCCGTAAGGCAACGACCCCGGATTACAAATTTCCAACCTATCCTTAAACAACATCACTTGTACACTTCCATTGCTTGTATAATCGCGATGTGCTACGGCATTTACTACGGCTTCGGTTACTGCCTGTATCGGGAGTTCGTACCGAACATCCACCGTAGCGCTCTTATCTCTTTCGCCAATGTACAAATCAATTTTCGATAATACAAAATCAACAGCCTGAGCTACCATTTGAAATACATCACCTTTGTAAACCTGATACGATGGAATGGGTTTAGTAACCTCAAAGCCATGAAAATGCGCACATCGTATTTCCGAAGTGATAAAAAAACGTTGCGGTTTTTTACCAAAGAGTAAAATGGCTGCATTGGTCAATCTATCTCCATCCAACAAGTTTAGATGAGTCAAAACGGATTTTATATCCGATTCCACTTCAAAAGGAAAAGCGCGCTTTCGACTGGCAATAGCTATAAATTCACGAATTTTATCTTCATCCAAGTCATCTAAAGTAGCCCGTAAGTGTAGGGTAGCATCGAATGGCGACATACGAATATACTCTTTTTGCTCGAGATAACGAATAAGTGCGGCATAAACCGAAGTTTTAAGATCGAGCAAGGATGCAAACATTTTTCGAACTACATTTTGCTCCACCTGCTTAATAAATAATACTTCACGTTCATCTCTGTCCGTGTCGGCATGATTGGTTAAAAAAACAAGTCGATTTTTAAAGAGTTTTGAGGCATAATAATATTCGGATGCAGTAGCCGAAATAGCATCTAAACCAATGTTTCCATACTGCCGACCAAATATTCCTAAATAAATATCACACTGCTCCACTTCCTCGAGATATGCTCTTGGAGCTAAAATATCCTGAGCCGGTAATTGCTCAAAAATAAATGGAGCAAAAAATCTTCCTAGCAATGCATCGGTGGTGATGTAGTCGCACAAAAACTGACGTTCTTCTGCAAACTCCGATTGAACACTACTTATGAAAATTTTAATCCGCTGCATTTACTTTAATCTTTATAAATTCTTTAAATCTTGACTTTTGGTTCTAATATCTTTTATAATATGTTTCTTCACCGGTGAGGTAGGGTTTGTTGAATGGAATCATGGGAGTATTTATTTTGCATTATCTCCACTTATAACTTTGGAGTATTTTGTTTTTAAACTAATAAAACGCTTTTCGATATATTTATAGGATACACTTGCTAATAATATAGTTACTGTTAGACACGATAATAAAAGAATAAAATGGTAATTCTAAATGATGAATAATCACCATAAAAGCCGCAATAAAACGAAGACCATTTAGGTTTGGAAAATATATTTTGGTAGAGTTAGACATGGATTATTGTATGATATAACAGCCAGTACTAAATAGTAAGTTTCTTTACCCGAAAGGCAAGATTTAATGAAAATCAATCATTTTCGATCTTTCATTTTCGATTTTGCTGGATTTCCATAATAAACATCTGAGTGTGTCATGTTCTTAACAACGACACTACCCACTCCAAAAATATTGTGAGAACAAATTTTCAAATTGTCTTTGACAATTGATCCTGTGCCAATGAAATTACATTCACCTACATCAACAAAACCTGATAATGTTACACTTGGTGCAATATAACTATGTGAACCAATTATAGTATCATGCGCAATTACTACTTTAAGATTTAAAAGAACATTATTTCCTAAAACAACATTTTTATCTATGATACACCCAGGATAAAGAATTACACCATTACCTATTTTAGCACTAGCATCAATAATACAAGAATTGTGAATTAAAGTTTCAAATGGTATATCTTGAGAGTACAATTCATAGAGGTTTTTTCTTACATCCATATGGTTGTATCCAATAGCTATTACCAAGCAATCAAAACTATCAGTTTTGAATAAAGAAAGTACATCGTTGGTAGTACCCAAAACTTTATAACCATACATAAGTGTTGTACCTACTTCAATTGTATCATCGAAAAAACCAATAACTTTTAAATCTGGATTTTTCAATGACAAATTTAGAATTTGGTGACCCAATTCACCTGCTCCAATAATTGCTAAACGCCTCATAGTATTCTGTCGATATTATAGTTAGGTCTTTTTGTTGTCTTTAAATTAATCCGATAAATATATTCACCAATTACACCTAATGAAAGCATAATAAGTCCTATTCCAAAACCAATAATGATTACAAGTGACGGATATCCCATTGCAAAATCGTTGTAAATTATTTTTCGTACAATTACATAAACTGAATATATTGTCATTATGGATAGAACGAAGAAAGATAACTTTGAAAGAAATCGGATGGGAAGATCAGAAAATGTCACAAAGATATTAATTGTATGGTTAACTAATTTCTTAAATGTATATGCACTTACACCACCTTGTCGCTCGGAATGTGAAACCAAACACGAGCCTACATTTGTAGTTATCCATGACAAATAACCATCCAAAAAAGTATAGGAATTTTTCATTTCAACAGTCGCTTTTGCAACCGATGTTTTAATTAATCTGTAAGCAGAATAATCTGTATGTATATCGGGTATTCCAATATCAATAATCTTCTTTAGTAAAGAGGAACCCAGATTTCTGAACCCTGAATGTTTTCTTGTTTCATACTTACCATATACCAAATCATAATCTTTTTCAAGCTGTTTGTCAATCAATATTTGTACATCCTCGGGAGCATGTTGTAAATCTTCATCCATAGTAATTATAAAATCACCTTTAGCATGTTCAAAACCACATATCAACGCATTGTGCTGCCCAAAGTTACGACTAAGCTTAATTAATTTTATTTCTTCAGGATATGACGATTTCAATTTCAAAAGCACTTTCCAAGAATTATCTTTTCCACAATCATAAACAAATATTACTTCAAAACTATACTTAGCATTATTGAAAAAGGTTTTCAATCTATCAAATAACGGCTTTACAGTACTTTCGCCATTGTAAACAGGAATTACTACAGAGTATTGTATCATATTTTAAATGGTGTTTGGGATTGATAAATAAAATAACCACTTCTATCAGCACTGCATTGAATGGAGCGTAATTGATTATCCGTAATTTCGGCTTTAAAAATTTTGTCATTATTCGGTGCACTTTGAATAATTGGCAAAAGTTGTTTTGTTTCTTCACACAAGAAAAAAACACCTGAATAATTATGTTCGTTTAACTTTGGTTCAGTAAATTGCCCTAATGAAACTTCAATCACACCTTTAACAAAATCATAACCTGTAGAAAGTTGAACCAAAGTTGAACCGATAAAATCACCGCCCATCCTTGCACCTACTTCAATTGCATAAACATTGCCTTCTTCTGTAATTTTAAATTCGGAATGACTCGCTCCATAGTTTACCCTTAATGCAGTAAGGGCTTTGATTGTTTCAGCTTTAATTTTTTCTTGAACATTAGCACTTAATTGACTTGGTTGATGATGTTCCAACTCAACAAAATAAGGTTCACCAGTAGTTACTTTATCGGTAATAGCCAAAATATAATGTTTCCCTTGCCAAGAAATAGTTTCAACGCTTACTTCCGAACCAGTAATATACTCTTCAATAATTGCGTGATGAGTAAATGATTCCACTTGTGCTCGTTCCACAGCTTCATTCACATCTGAAATGTCTTGTGCTTTCATTACCCCACGGCTTCCTGAACGATCTGTAGGTTTAATAATTAAAGGAAATTGAAAGTCATTTACCTTATATTTATCATCAGCAATAACATAACGAGGTGATAATACATCAAATTCAGAAAAACGTTGCCGCATTAAATATTTGTCTGTAGCCGCCAAAGCATCATTGTATGAATTTGCTATCAAACCCATATTTTCAGCCACATAACAAATAGTTGGTACAGCTGCGTCAGAAGCGATGGAAATAATACCATCAATAACATTTTTTTGGCAATGCAGGAGAATCTGTTCTTTGTCTACAATTGATATTGGATAAAAGTAATCTACTTCATTCTTACAAACTGCACCATCCTCCCAAGCAAAACAATGTGTTTCTATTCCCATCTCTTTGGCTTTAAGTACCAAAGGTAATTGCAAATAACTTGCTCCTATAATTGCTAATTTTTTCATCTTAGAATTTAACAGTTACAATTAAGCCTATCATAATCAAAATTAATCCTATCACTTTTCCCCAAGTAAAAGTTTCGTTTAGTAGCCACACTCCGAGTATAAATACAATAGCAGGCGCTAAACTCATAAACGGATACGCTTCGGTAATTTGGAATTTAGTCATAGCTGCCATCCAAAAAAGCGAAGCAACGAAAGCCGACACGAAGCCCGAAAAAATAAATGGGTCGAAGATTAGCTTAATCAAAGATACAAATTTATCACTAATTCCACCATCAGGAAGCGTATATTTTAAATGCGAAATCCGCCATTTCAAAACTAGCTGTCCATAAATAGTAAAGAAAAGAGTTGCAAATATGTAAAAGTATCGCATAAAAGTATAATTTGTTCTTTTATTTGTTTATCAATTTATTATCGAACTTTCTATCACAAAGATAGTTCATTATTCTGTATAAATTAATAACAAGGGATAAAAATGGATGGTTTTTGGGAAAAAATATAGCCTGAAAGAGCTAGTGAGGGATAGGGTGGAGGTGAAAATTGGTTTAAATCTCGCAATTTTGTCTTTTGTTCTACAAGTATAACACTGCTGCGCTGCTTACAAATATTGATAAAAGGGTGTTAGCCCTGATATTTTTTAGAATTTAATTTACAGATTTTTCTAAGGAGTGTAGCTCCGACATCTAAATGTAAACAATTAAAATAAATTACTCAATATCAATAGAATGCTGGTATTTTAATTCGTTTATTAATTCCAAGGTATGAAACGAGATTTGGTCAAATAAAGTATGTACTTTTAATCGCACAATGGTCTCTTGTTTGGTCAAAATACCTGTTTCGAACAGTGTGAGGGTTTGGTACAAGGTGTCGTTTGCTACTGCTCCCATTACTATGTCGTAAGGGTGAGGGTTGTTCGAACGTCTGTTAGCAACAATAAAGTCCAACCAATCTTCGTCTGCATTGCTAAATACTTTTACTTTATAAGTTGAACTTTGTATAATTTTTTCATCAAAATCGTAAACCGAAACAATAGCTTTTACATTGACTCCCAACCTATTTCGTTTGATAACTGCCCATTTTTTAGCTTGTTCAAAATTTGTTGTGGTATAAAATCCTTTACCAAAGTCGAGCAGGCGTTGTGTGTCGAGTATAGTTGGCAAATGTATAGCTTCTGTGCTTCCGTGATAGATTTTCATTTTCGGCGTTGTATATAGTCTTGAATGTCAGCTATTATGTAGTTTTTTCCTTGTGTGTGTAAAACGTCGTATCCAGCAGCTAAGTAATCAAAAACAGATTTATTTTTGAATAAATGAAATGCTACTTTGGCAGGTATGCCGGTAGTAGTTCTATAATTTTCTAAACAAAACAATTGAAAATGCTGAATTTTAGTTAATCTACTCATCGGGATATTCTAATTTATGTGATAATTTCTCATTTTTAAGCATGTCGTATAGTTTTTCGGAACTTAAATGCCAAAGTTTTGTGCTTTCGTTGGCTAAAGCCATATAAAGTTCGGATTCGTAAAGATACTCCAAAGCATCCAAAAACGCTCTGTTTTCAGATTCCATCACTAATGATATTATTTGCTGAACTTTAAGTTCAATTATTGATTCAAATTCAGATTTTTGCATGTGATTATTTCTTGAAATAACGTGAGGCTCTGCGAGTTTAAATAACGTGAGGCTCTGCGAGCCACCCATTATTCTATCCTATTACTTCTATCCTGTTTTGCTTCAACCTTGAGTGGGTTAGCCGAAATTTCTTTGTTTAATTGGCGGTTGTTGTAAATGTCGATAGTCATAAACAAAGCTTCGCGGAATGAAGCCTCGGATGCTTCGTTTTTGCCGGCTAAATCGTAGGCAGTGCCATGTGCAGGCGAAGTGCGAATAATGCTTAATCCGGCAGTGTAGTTTACACCGTTTTCCATGGCTAGGGTTTTAAACGGAATAAGTCCTTGGTCGTGATACATGGCTAAAATACCATCGAATTTGGAGAAATGACCCGAACCAAAAAATCCATCGGCCGGATAAGGTCCAAAACACATTACACCCTCTTTTTCAGCCATTTTCAGTGCAGGAATAATTACTTCCGTTTCTTCGTTTCCAATTACTCCATTATCACCGGCATGCGGATTAAGTCCAAGTACAGCAATGCGAGGACGTCGAATATTGAAATCGTTTTTCAGTGAATTATTAAACACCAACAGTTTACTTTTAATTAGTTCGGGAGTTATTGCTTTCGAAACTTCGTCGACCGGAATATGCCCTGTAACAACTGCAACCCGCATTATTTCGTTTACAAGTAACATCAAAGCTGGAGTTCCTGTGTCAAAATTTTGTTCGAGGTATTCGGTATGTCCCGGAAAATGAAATGTTTCCGACTGAATATTGTTTTTATTTATAGGCGCTGTAACCAAGGCGTCCAACGCACCGCGCTTGAGGTCTTCGGATGCTTTTTCGAGTGCCGCAAGAGCAGCTTTACCTGCTTCGGGTGTCGATTGTCCCATTTCCACTTTTAACTCCTCGTCGGTGCAATTAATTATGTTGATGCGTTTTGGATTTAATTCTTCCACCGAATTGATAATATTCAGATTGATATTTTGAACATCCAACGCTTTGCGATAAAACGATGCAACTTTGGCCGAACCATAAATAACCGGAATGAAAAAATCAATCATCATGGGCTCCGAAAGCGCTTTGAGCATCACTTCGTAACCAATTCCATTTATATCGCCGTGTGTAATTCCGACTACAATTTTATCTTTTTCCATATCTATTTATTTTTTTGTTGCAACCACCGACACTTCTTTGAGTGCATTTATTTCGTGTGGCAATTTTGTTGTAAAAATCACAGCTTCGAGCTGACGCATGGCATTCCGTTTTTTATGTCCGGGAGCAAATACAAAAGCATCGACTGTAATAACGCGTTGATTAACTTCGTCCAAACGGGTATGGCTGTAAAATGGACCTCCCATGGCTGCACCTTTCATCATACGCCACAAGCCGCGAAGTTCGGCACAATATCCTTCGTTTATCCATATTTCGCTAAATTCGGGTTGGGTATATTTCATTTCTGTTGCCATATACGAACCTTTCAATTCACCCGGAATATTCGTTTTCATAACCGAATCGCGGCGAGCAATCAATGCTTCTTTGGTAAACATTTTTTTATCGGTGTATGGGTATGAATAGATAACAATATCCTGACGGATACCAGCCTGGTCGTTGGTAATCCAGTAAAAGTCTTTACTTTTTACAGCTTTGCTTATTCCCTGCGGAATTTCAATTTGTATTCCAAATAGTTTTTCAATTTCTGCTTTTGCATTTTCGTTGATATAGCTTTTGTTAAATTCAATCTGACGGTCGCGTTCGGCTTTTACAAAATAATCGACCACAAATTTGCCATATTGTTTAAGTGAAGCCTGCAAGGTAGTATCGTCGGGCGCAGTAATTCGCACAACAGCCTGTGGGTAAGCCCAGCGGTCTTTTGCGTAAGCAATTTTTGTACGAGTATATTTGTCGCCAATTTCTACAAATACAATATTGCGAGCTGATTTTAGCACGTCGGTAAATTCAATTGGGTTGCATTGATGTACAGCCAAAACAGATTCGGGTTGAGGTAATCCAATCATGTCCTGCGAAAATAATTCGCTCATTTGGCGGCCAACAGGCGCTTTCCAAGCAGTATCGTTCATAACTACCAACAGTTCGAACTGACTTCCCGAAACGGCAGGCAATGTTCTGTCGGAACTTATACATCCATTTAAAGTAATAACCAACAGGGCTAAAAATGACCATTTTGTTCTCATAACTTTATTTTTTTAATTCAATTAAATGTGTGTTTTTCTTTTTTGTATCCAGAAAATTTAATATTGAATTCATAAGTCGATTGCGCTCTTTTTCGGATTTAATAACTTCGAATGGAAAACCAAACGAACAGCTTTTGTATTTTCCACTGTAAGCTACACCGGCACTCAGATTGGTACCTTTGTACCTGCAAATTGTAAATGCACCTTCGCCTACCGCATCAATAGCATCGACCGATTCCACAAAAATGGAGCTTGCATTTGGCTGATCGTAATAATCAAACTCGGCACGTCCAAACTGATGGTATGGCGATGGCACTACAGTTACTCTTGAGCTGAAATTAGCATTCGTCTGTTTTAGTTTATATTTCAAGATATTTTCCGCAAAAAACTTTTCGGATACAGGAATAAAACCATTTTCGTACATGTCGGAAGCAATAAATGCTCCGCTAAGCAATAAACTTCCACCCGACTGACAATACGAATTCAATACTTGCTGCAAAGCTAATGGAAAAGTTTTAAATTCGGGTGCTTTTTTTCCATTTCCTAACAGAGTTTTCTTTTGTTTACCTAAAATAAGGTCTACAATCTGAAAATTGGCTAAATTCACTTCCTTGTCGAGTACCGATTTCAAACTACTCGAAACAAACGAAAAACCAGCCGCTTTAATGGCTTTGCCGTGCAAATACGGATAATCGAACGAGTTTCCGGCTATGAGTTTATCTTCGAAATTTGAAAAGCTGGCACCAAATCCGGGGTTTTCGTCACTTCTCCAAGGCTTAGAGCGATTAAACTCAAATTGTTTACCAATATATCCATAATCGCTTATGTATGGCACTCCGGCATCAACATCAGCATTGAAACCAGCCGTAGAATGATTCTTCGTAAAACTTGCGGGTGCGCTTATCCTATCGAAACCATTCACAACAAGCACCACCGAGCGCGACGAATTGGCTCTGCAGGCCGAAAGTATTTCGGAAGGAAAACTCTCGCCACCTTTGTTTATAGCTGTAATTTTGAAACTGTAAATTTTACCCGATTGTAAATCGACACTCCATTTCGAATCGTGAACAATTTGTCCATTATCGAAATCGCCATCGTCGATGCGAGTGTACACCACAAATTTATCGGCCACAGCTGTTGGCTCCAAACTATCAACTACCGCTTTCCACGACAATTGGAGTTTATTTTTTCCAATGAAATTACAATTGAAATTCGAAACAGGCAGCGGTTGTACCACATAATCCTTTGTATCGGCATATAAATATCGAAGAATTCCTTTGTAAATTGCACGACTCACCGCAAAACGAAAACGCGGGTCGAGTCCGTAACGCATGTCGGAAAAATTCTGGTGCGAAAGCAATTCCAACAGCATAGTTGGCACTTCGGGCACACGAGCTTCGCTGTAACTTTTGTTCCACAAGCCGCGTCGAACCCACTCAGGGGCATAGAGCCGACGAATATCATCGGTAATTTGAGTTTGAATAATGTCCGTCATGTCGCGCGAAGTCCAACGCGAAACGCCATTTTTGAACGTGTTTTCGCCCAACGAATTCAAAACTGTACAAATTCCCAATGTTCCTACAATCGAATCGGTTTGAAAAGTTCCTGCATCGGTATGAAAAGCAAAAGCCAAATTGAGTGGAATGTTCAGTCCACCTTGTGTCGGCAATACCGACGAACCACCTGCTAAATAATTTACCCAATTTCCACGCGACTGAAAATCGTCGGAGTAGTCGTTTTTGCCTTTTGTGCGGCTGTAAATACTATCGGGCATGCCTGCCCACTGCAACCAATATCGTGCTCCTTCGGTGTAGCGGGGAAATTTACTTATTTGCGGCAACTGCGTTTCGGTCGAAATTGTAACAGTTTCCACTTTTGTTGTGTCCGAACTTTTTTGGTTGGGTAAAATGCCCGCGAGGTTTGGATTTCGTGCCATATTACCCATTCCGCCACCAATTTTTACGGCATCGGCAACAACCACTTTTTTGGAAAAAGCACTGTAATTTGCCAAAACAACTTTAGCTCCACTACTTCTACCTTTATCGAACAAGAAATGTCCAAGGTAAATCCATGTACTACCTCCCATCGTTTGATTTAACTTAAAATCGGTTTGTCCGCCTTTGTGATACACGGTGTAGCGAGCATCGGGAGCGCTATTTTCGAGCGATTTGTACGAAACGTATACGGCATATTTTCCCGCTTCGGGAATGGTTGGTATCCATTCGGCAGTGCTTAGTTCATCCACATTATCAAGGCACTGAATAATACGATACGTACCTAACTGAAAAGGATTTTCGCCTTGTAGATACTGAGTTTTTGTATTTGCAAACCCCCAATCGGCTCCGTTTCGCCAGCTTTTAATATCGGTTCGCTCATGATAATGATGTGTTTTGTCTTCGTTATCATTGTCAACAATTACTTCGTTGCGCTGCGTATCGCGTTCGCGGGGTAAAAACAAATTGGCACCGGCATTTTCGAGCATGGGCACTAAGTAGGGCAACACAAAAGATTGTGTAAACAAATCCTCCACCGTATGAAACAGTTTTGCGCGCTGCCAAAGCCATTTACGCTGTGTTTGGTTGTAATAGTAACCATGACTTTGCCATAGAGCTATATGCTTGTTGTACAGTCCGTTTGAAGCTTGATAAGGACGCGAAAGATTGGTAATAAAAGGTTTACCCGAATACTTCGTATCAAAAAGGCGCGTATTATCCAATTCGGTCGAAAGGTAATAATTCGGAATCAGTTCTTCTATCTTTTTTTTATCGGTAATGCAACTAATTTTAAAATTCGGGTAAGCCTTTCGGGTTACATTGGCTATCATGCTGTAAATCCGCTGTACGTTTATGGGGCGAAAAGGGATATAACTCAATGCATCGCTTGCGGTAACGGTGAGTGTGCTGTCTGTTTTATTTACAGCCAGTTGCGAAACTGTTATTTTACCTACAATGGCGTAATTAGCAGCAATTTGCGTAAGCGAATCGGCAATTAATTTCTCGGGGTTTTTTTGAGCAAAAGTACAGAGCTGAACCGACAAAAACAGAATAAATATACTTGAAATAGAATGTTTATACATTATTTACACCAATTTAAACCGAACACGCCAGCGTCCGTTTTCGTAATCGTGACTACTGATCTCGAAGCGACCAATTTCGGACGTATTATCCACATGTTGCCCAATACAAGCACAAGCATCATAATCGCCCACACGAATCACCCGCAAGGTCTCCGAAGCATCCTCAGGGAGTTTGGTGAGGTCAACAATTTCGGCTGCCTCATTCCTACTCATAAGCTGTTCGTAAACAGGTAAATGCATAGAAATTACTTCATTTACTTTACGCGTAATTTCTGCTATTTGTTCGTCGGTTGGTGCTTGATTCAGCAAATAATCACACTTGCTTTTTTTGCGTTCGATATGCGCATTCTTCGACCTGCCGCAGTCAAACATTCGAACCATAGTTTGGTTTAATATATGTTCAGTGGTGTGCATGTCGCAGGCATACAGCTTTTTAGCTTCGTTTAATTGGGACTCCATAGTTGCTTTTGAAATTTTGAACAAAGATAAAAAAAAAAACAGACTTTTTTAGTGCTGTCAATTTTACAAAGCAAACTTAATTCTATGGCGTCGAACACCTGCCGGATGTGATGTATAAATGTAATGAGTAATTGTATCGGTAAACGAGCCGGTAATTTTCGAGCTGTCCGAGAGAACAAAGTCGCAATCGATAGTATGCATCAAATCAGTTCTTTTTACCGTAAACGAACCGCGACTAACATGTCTCTGCACCGTAAAGTTTTTATTTTTTTCGAAGTAATATAAAAATGCACCTACATCTATTTTAAATTCATCAACTGGAAATTGCTCACCCGGATAAAATGTAAACGCTTCGCCTGATGTCGACGAAACATATTTTCCTTCGGGTAGAATGGTGTCATTTGCCGATACAAAAATATCTTCGATATATAGATATTGCCCTAATCCACTCAAATTGCCGTCAATTACAGCAAGCGAATCGGTAAATAGCGAAAGCGAAATTACGTTGTTCTTATTGTTATAGTCCGTATAATAAGGTCCATAAAACTCAGCATAGCCCCAGCTGTAGCTTGGATTGGCTTCGTACTGGTATTTTGCTGTGGGCTCATCGGGTTTGCAAGCAGTAAGTAAAAAACTAACAGTCAGAATTTTTAAAAGGAGTTTCATTAATGAGTTTGATTTTTAATGAATAAATAACGTACAAAGATATAAAATGTTATGCCATAACGTAGAGAATTCCACAAAAAAAAACTTCCGTCAACAATATTGTCAACAGAAGTTTTAAATTCGTTTTATTAAAAAGAATTAAGCTTTTGGGCGTGCTTCTTTTACTACCATTGTACGGCCATCAAATTCAGCGCCGTTCAATTCTTCAATAGCTTTGGTAGCAGCAGCATCGTCAGCCATTTCTACAAAAGCAAAACCTTTAGATTTTCCGGTTTCACGGTCTTTGATAATTTTGCAAGATTCTACTTTGCCATACTCTTCCAAAACGCCTTGAAGGTCGTTTTCGCGAACTTTGTAACTTAAGTTACCTACGTAAATGTTCATAAAAAATAAAATAAAAAATTGATTAATAATGTTTTTCAAGAACCACATAAACAAACGAGGGTTAAAACAATATCAGTTCCGAAAAAGGGAGAGACATACATAAACCGCGAGAGAAATACAGTATCTTTATGCTTGCAAAGAAACACATTTATTTTGATTATGCAAAATATTTTCAAAAAAAATTCAATAAGTCGTAAAAAATAATCATAAAATGGTTCAAATTATTGCTTTATGTATTTTTTTTGTTTCAATTTTGTTTCAAGTACAATATGAAAAAATATTACAGAGCTTTAAGTTTCGACCTCACCCCAACCCTCTCCATGTGGAGAGGGAGTTTCAGCCTGCAAGGTTAATCATTTTGACACTTAATTAAATTTCAATTAATTGGATGAACTTGTCTGATAGCCAGCTAAATATTCTTGTTCTGTTTGTCCGGGAGTGGGGATAAGTTCAGCTTTCTCCAAACTATTTAAAGCATGCAAATCCATGATGGTGGAATAGCCCGAACGAGCAATGATTTTTTTAGCTCCCATTAAATACGGCGCTAATTCGGCATCGGTGATATGTGTGGCGAAGCAGATATTCCCAATTTTTAATCGACTGTTTTTGGCAGTTGGTTTTCCGCATAGGATAAGGGTTTTTTCATTGCTTTTGGCAAAGCGCTGTACCATCTGATTTTCGAACAAAGTTCGTTGTGGTTCTATGCCCGAAACGATAGCTACAACATCAAATGTGAAGTCTGGTTTATAGGTTTCGGGTTTCAAAAAGCGCGAAAGTGGGCCAATAAATTCTGAATTTCCGGGTAACGGATATTTGTGAGCCAAATCACCTGATAAACCTCCATTTTCTTTATAATCTGGTATCCAACATTTGTTATATCGGTTTATAAGCTGTCTGTGCAGCCACCACGCCAGCGGTTCGAGAATTTTTAAGCGTTTGGGCATTTTTATCATTAACTGATGGGTCATGTAAATGCAGTTGGTTTGTTTTGTCCAAAGCCCAAATCTGTTGTCGGAAATAACGAGGTCGAAATGATCTATTTTTAGTAACTTACGAAGCCAAATATGTTCGCGGTAAATACCTTTTAATATTGTTGGTAAATTACGAGCCATTGCCATAATTTGAGAATTTCCGGCAGAATAGCGAATGGGATAGGAGGGAAGCTCCAATGTTTCAAGTTCGGGAAACTCAAGTTTTAGAAATTCAAGTGGATAGCCATCGGCAGCCAAAACCACTTCATGCTTGTCGGATAAGTATTTACGGATAATTGGAACGCAACGAGTGGCATGTCCCAATCCCCAATTTAAGGGGCAAATAAGTATTTTCATCCTGCTACCGATACTTCGAAACCAGCTAATTTTGCGCGTTCAGCAATGGAATTTAGTTCGCTTACAGTCACTTTTTGAAGTTGCTGAACAGGAGTGTCGCGGTCGAGCGAATAAATCATTACTTGCTTCGGTTGAATTTTGGCAAGTGCTTCCAGCCAAGCATCTATTTCAATATCAGTGGTATTGTCTATTTTTTCGCCTTGATATTCGCCCCGCAAAAACATGGTTTGTATAATCAGATTGCCTTCGAATTTTTGCAATTCGTTAATAAGCCAAGCTACATCAATATGTTTACCAACAGGTTGGTCCATTAGTTTCATGGTGCGGTCGATGGCCGAATCAAACTTTAGTATATTATTATCCGCTTTTTTCAAAGCGCTAAAAATGTGTGGCTTATGTATTCGAGTGGAGTTCGATAGCACACTTACTTTTGCTGTCGGACATAATTCGTTACGCAAAGCGATAGTGTCGTCGATTATACCTTCAAAATCAGGATGTAAAGTGGGTTCACCATTTCCGGCAAAAGTAATAACGTTTGGAATTTCGCCAGCCGCTACCATTTGGCTCAGTTTTCGTGTAAGGATTGCTTTTACCTCGCTTCGCATTGGGAAATTAAATTCGTGCATGGTGGTGTTGAAGCCACATTCGCAGTATATGCAATTAAAGGAGCATATTTTAGCATCTACTGGTAATAAATTTACGCCAAGCGAAAGCCCTAACCGACGACTGTGGATAGGGCCAAAAATAACCTGATCAAAAAGGTTTTGCATACTTAGTAAATTAAAATCGATAAAACCACGAACACGAAGGCAATGGGAATGAAGTGTTTTCGTCAGAAGAGTTGTTTCCTGAATTAAATATCTTAATGGTATTTAATGAAATTTGAAAGGCTGTATTATCTCTGGTTTGGAAACGCATACCAGGCATCAAAACCAATACGGTGGCTCTATCAAGTCCATCACGAACTACATAACGTGTGTCAGTTCCGGTAAATGTTGAATTAACAAAAGTTGTTTTTAATGACATTACTCCTAACATACTGTCGAAAATAAAACTAGCTTTAGAGCCAACTTTCGTAATGCCTGAGAATGAAAAAATTGGGCCTTTGGCTGGATAAGTTGGGCGCTCAATTTGAGCATCGTAATATTCATTAGAAGAATAATAAGTGCCTTCAGGTGCTTCTGTTTCTGTAACTCCCGGAAATAGATAACCATAACCTGCCCCAAAAGTAACATTGTCTTTTGGAGTACCATAGGTTACATTTCCATAATGCAGACCACCCCAGGTTTTCATATTATTCATGTAGCCGGAATTGCCCATTAAAGTACCAACAGAATAATTTAGTTTTGGATTTTTAGTGCTAAAACTGTATTTACCCGAAATTACAAACGGACTTACAGCCCATGTAGTTAAAATTCCGAAGCTGAAATTGTCGGTCAATGCAAAGTGTACTTCAGGTCCATATAAATTAATACGTGCATAATTCGAACCTTTTTTTATTGGTAAAGCATTGGTAGTGAATATATAACGCGTTACAAAAGGGCCGGATGAAAAATATTCACCTCTAATTATTGCCCTTGTATCGCTAATCTTTTCGATGGAGCGTATATCAGCTTTTGGAATGTAAATTTTGCCTAATTTTTCGGTGGTTATTAGTAATTCGCGACCATCGTCCTGTAAAATATAACCTACATATTCAATATTGTTATTTTTTACAACTAAATAAAGTTGTTCAATATCAATAGAATCCATTACAATTGACTCGGCTGGTGTAGCTGCTTGAACACTAAAAGAGCTAAACAAAAATGCTAACATAGTAGCCTTAAGAATCACAGTGAGTTGTTTCATATTTTCTAACTTCTAACTTCTAACTTCTAATTTCTAACTTCTAATTTCTAACTTCTAACTTAAGTAAGATGCATTTTGATGCTAAACCGATGCAAATATAACTGATAATTTTATTTGAAAGAAAAATTAGTTTTTAAGGGGACGTTTTTTTATCATTCCACCTTTGGCATCTTTTATGCTGTGCATTATTATAAATGCCTCACTATCAATTTTATCAACTTCGTTTTGAAGTTTTGATAATTCAAGACGTGTGAGTAATGTATACACAATATCAGTTCTTTTTAGTGCCTCACCACGTTTGGCAAAACCTTTTTTACCAAGATAAACGGTACAACCTCTACCCAAGTTTTCGATAATAGCCAATCTAATTTCATCACTTTTTTCAGATATGATTGTTACTCCCACATACTCTTCGAGTCCGGTTACCACAAAATCAACTGTTTTAGCTGCTGCCATATAGGTTAACATTGCATACATGGCAGTTTCGACAGAAAATACATAGGCTGCAAACGTGAAGATAATTATGTTGAAAATTAGAATAACATCACCTATTGTTAATGGTAGCTTTTTACTAATAAAAATAGCCAACACTTCGGTTCCATCAATAACCGATCCTCCCCTTATAGCTAATCCTATGCCCGCGCCCAAAAAAAATCCACCAAAAACGGCTATCAGTAACTTATCATCAGTAACAGTAAACGAAGGCATAAAATGTACTGCAACAGCTAATACAATTACTGCAATTATGCTTTTAATAGCAAACTGTTTACCAATGGCTGTAAAAGCAAGCAATAAAAATGGCAAATTAATTCCGATTAATAGCACAGGGAAAGGAATGTGTGTTAATTCGTTTGTAATTAGCGATATGCCTGTTACCCCACCATCGATAAACGAATTGGGGAGTAAAAAACCTTTCAACCCTATGCTGGCCGAAAAAACACCCGCAAGAATCAAAAAACTGTCTTTAAAAAGCCTGCTAATATCAATTTTTACTTTGTGTTTTTCTAATTCAAATTGTTTATCAACCACTTCTTTTTTAAGTCGCTGTTTTACAATTTCGTGAAGTATATATTGGTAGATTTTGGTCATCGGGTTATATTTTAATAATTATTCTTTCGCCAAGTTCTTTCGAAAGTTGTTTTTTAACGCCTTCTAATTCTGCCATTTCGCGCATTATTTCATCTACTCGCGTATTATTTCGTGCATCCGATGCTGCTTTTAATTGAGTTAGTTTTTGTCGAACAAGATCGAGAATCAAACTATTTTTAAGTTCAAAAATTACACGTGGAACCAATTCAATCAAACGGTCGATATCGGTTTCTACTTTTTTTATTTTCGAATGTACTTTGCTCAATGTGTATTTCTCGGTTACCAAATCGGCTGTCAGTTGACTTATTTCTCCGTTAGGGTGATACAAAAAGAATCGTTCGGGATTAAAGGTTTCATCATTACAATGCATTTTATACTCGTCCAGAATCAACTGATGTGTCGGGTTGTAAAAACCAAGTTCATCTTGCTCCAATTCATCAATAATATATTTTGAAACTAAAACTGCTTGTGTTTTTGCGTCGTCGGCATAAAACAGAATATTGCTACCATAGCGTATCAAAACTTGAATAATGCTTCGCTCTTCTTTTTCAAATTTTGATTCGAACGAACTTCCGCCTTCCATTTCTTCGAAGTGCGGATGAGGCGGTGCTGCATCGGGTACATTGGTTGTACGGACATTTGCTTTTTCTTTCTCATTCGTTTTTAGCTTGTTTATTTCGTTGTAAAGCAAGGCCTCGTCAACATTAAGCAGCGAACTACACTCTTTTACGTATTCCGAACGAATTACCGAATTTGGAATAATCGAAATGCTTCGAACGATATCCATAACCAATCCTGCACGTTTTACGGGGTCGTTTCCGGCATCTTTTAATAATAAGTTGGTTTTGAAACGAATAAAATCTGCTGAATTTTTCTCGACAAACTCAATAAAATCGGCGGCATTGTGCTTCCGAGCAAACGAATCGGGGTCGTCGCCATCGGGTAGGAGCAAAACCTTTATATTAAGTCCTTCTTCCAATAATAAATCAATGCCACGAATAGATGCTTTAATACCAGCAGCATCGCCGTCGTAAATAACGGTTACATATTCGGTAAAGCGATGAATCAATCGGATTTGTCCGGGAGTTAATGATGTTCCCGACGAAGCCACTACGTTCTCGATGCCACTTTGATGCATCGAAATAACATCGGTGTAGCCTTCCACCAAAAAACACCTGTCCTGACGAACGATGGCTTGTTTGGCAAAATAGATTCCGTAAAGTTCGGAGCTTTTGTGATAAATTTCGGATTCTGGCGAGTTGACGTATTTGGCCATTTTGTCGTCCTTTTTAAGGATGCGACCACCAAATGCCACTACTTTACCCGAGAGCGAATGAACAGGAAACATAACGCGTCCACGGAAACGGTCGGTAAGTTGACCACTTTCGTTTTCGAGCGTAAGTCCTGTTTTTACAAGATATTCCTTATTATAGCCTGCTTTTAGGGCATTTTGCGTAAATGCATCACGTAGTTCGAGGCTGTATCCAAGCTGAAATTTCTGGATAATATCGTCGCGGAAACCACGTTCACGAAAATAGCCAAGTCCGATTGATTTGCCATCAATATGGTTGTGCAGAGTCGACGAAAAATGCTTTTGGGCAAATTCGTTTACCAAAAACATGCTTTCACGATCGTTTCGAGCTGCCTGTTCTTCGGCAGTGAATTCCCGTTCTTGAAACTCGATATTGTATTTCTTGGCTAAAAACTTCAGTGCTTCGTAATACGAAATTTGCTCGTGCTCCATTATAAAATGAACCGAGTTGCCCCCTTTGCCGCAGCCGAAACACTTGAAAATTCCTTTGGCAGGCGAAACGGTAAACGAAGGAGTTTTTTCGCCATGAAAAGGACACAAACCAAGCAAGTTTACACCACGCTTTTTGAGTGTGATATAATCCGATATAACATCTTGAATTTGAGCTGCATCGGTAATTCTGTCAATAGTTGCTTGGTCGAGCATAGTTTTTTTTTGTAACAATGCATATGCTACATTGCGATTACAAAACTACTCATTTTTTTTGGGAATCAAAAAATAAAATAGTTGTGAAAGTGATAACAAATTCAAAATGAATTGCAATGCCGTTTTAGCTAATTAGTTAGTCATAAGTTTAAATTATAAACAATTCGTAAATGTCTGTTGTTATATAAGCAAACATTAAAATTTAGTCATTATGAAGACAAACATTGGTTCTACAGATAAATTAATTCGTCTGTTATTGGCGATAGTATTGATACTGTTGTTTTATTTCGAAGTTTTAACTGATTCATTGGGGATTCTTGCGTTGATTGGTGCATTGGTTTTGACGGTAACAAGTTTAATTAATTTTTGTCCAATTTACGGAATTTTCAAAATTAACTCAGCAAAGAAAAAAGAAAAAGTAGAATAGAGCTTATTTGTAGTAAGAGTATAGCCATCAAGTTAACAGCAGTTTAATTGTATAATTATAAATTTTACAATTAAAAGTTACACATAGCTACACCCGATTAATCGGAATCACCTATTGATGCTATAGCAGAAATAACTAACTTTTCTACTCCAAATTTATTTTCATAACAATAAATAGATTTTTAGTTATTCAAATTATCGGTAACATTGTAAATTACAGCTCCTTTATAATCTGATTTGTAAAAACTATTGTTCTGCACATTGTTATAAATTGCTATTGTTTTACCAGTCATATCAAAGAGTTTAACAGTGGCGTTGCCAATTAAACCTGTGACAGTAAATCCGCCTTTCAACGATGTAATTTTGATAGCCACATTGTTCTTTTTGGGAATTATTGTTCTAACATCCGGAATTGTAACAATTTTGAAGCGGTCGGTAATGGTGCCAGTAACAGTGGTATTAAATGTATAGCTGTTTTGTTCATTTAAATTTATTCGGTTTCCGTTTGCATTATCTACTAATATAACTGTTTGATTTTGAGTTACATTATTTAGTTTGATTGAGTAGTCTCCGGTAGTACCAATGCGAATGCCTAGCGGCACTTCGGTGGCTGTTGCAGGCAACGCATTGATAGCTACATCAAAGGTTTGCGCTTTGCTCCAAAGCTGCGGAACTGCATTATTTAGACTTAGCAATTTAGCTGCATCTACATTCAGTTCGTAATCGTACATGGCAGTAGGCGAAAAGCGAATCTGTGTGCGATCGCTGAACGAGCTGTTTTGAAGTGATAAATCAATTTCGGAATAGTCGGCTACATTTACAGCCGATGGTGCTTTGAGTGCGCGTCCGGCATTGGCAAAAGTAAGACTTGTGCTTCCTGCTTGCATAAAAAACGAACTAAACGGATCAATCTGATAGGTATCTACCGATTTTTGTTTTATGTTGTAGGTTTGTGTAGCTCGGTTATAAACGTAATAATAAGTTCCCTGATTAATATTGGCAATATCGAAAGCAGTGGTGTAAGGTATTCCCACTAAGTTCCAACCATGATGTATGGAGCTTGCATTGGTGTGATTGTTGATAACCGAAGCCGTTTTGTCGGCGTTGGCAAACATATCGCTGTTTGTAGTGCCTATAAAGTCAATTTCGATATCATTTTTTACCAATATTGCATATCCTCTTTTTGCCAAAAGCGGTCCGGTGGTTACAGCATCCCAGTTAGGGCTGTTTGTAACGGTAGTTGTTCCGGTTTGGTCGCGACGTGCACCATTGTATTCGATAATGTACAAATCGTCGTAAGCTGGTCCGGTTGCAGTTTTAAAATCGCCAATGGTAACAGCCGTTTGAGTGCTTGTTTTTTTGATATTAGCAAACGTAACATCGAATGGAAAGCTTACGAAATACCATCCTGAAGTAGCTTTCAGGTCTTTACGCAGAATAACTGTGCCCGGCGTAGTGGTTGAACCTGTATTTTTCAGTTGTGCAGAGTTGGAATCGGTCGATTTTAGAATAATTTTTCCTTCATTTAAAATGTCGGTACTTACCGTAACTTTGGCATCGGCTGGAATAATTAATTCGTTGTTCGATGGATTTGTAACGCTTCCAATACTATTGTTTGTGGTGAATTTTAAATTCACATTGCGTAATGGAATAATTGCCCCTGTGGTATTAATAGCCGCATCGATAGTAGGGTTCGAATTTGCCGATATTATCATTGAGCCGGTATTAACTGTGCTGCTTACATTGAGCTCGTTGCCTTCCGTCCATTTGTAAACACCCACATTGTCGGTGGTAGATGGTGCTACGCCTGCACTCCAGTTGGCAGCTGTGCTCCAAGCCGAACTTTCGCCACCAAGCCAGGTATTGAAAGCTGAGGAAGCGACCCAATCTGTAGCCGCATCCATATTAGTTAGCGTACCATTAGCTGCATTGGCAGTTTGGTCGTAAAGTGTGGTGCCATCTTTTTGATCCATACGGTAATAAGCCACTAAATTCGATTCGTTACCAATAAGATTTCGCATCATATTTTCACGAATTTGCAGTTCTGTACGTGCTGTATTCCATATTCGAACCTCATCCATATTACCTTCAAAATATAATTCATAACCAGAACCATCTAAATTTGCACCTAATGCATATCGAATGCCGGCAGGCCCGGTAAATCCTGTGGTTCCACATCCACTTTGATTAAAAATTAAATTTCCATCAACATACATTTTTACTATTCCAGCATTTATATCTCTTACTGCCACTACATGATGCCATTTACCATCAGTTACAACTTTTGTTGAGTTATAACCAGTGCTGTTTACATAAGTTCTTAATTGACCGCTACTGTATATTTCTAAAACAGTAGCACCATAAGAATTACTCCAATTTCCAAAAATTGCCTGACGACCAGTATATGAGCTTTTTACCCATGCTTCGATTGTATAACTACCATTTCCTAAATTTTGAAATGCTGAAGGAGTTCCAAAATTTACACTTTGTAGTTTCGTCCTTTCAAAATCTAATGCTTGTCGAGGCCCAGCAAAAGCACCCGACATTTTCCATATTGGGCCGTTTGTAAGTGTTCCTGTATTGTTGTTGCCACTATTATCGGTAAGTGTAGTACCGCTACCGTCGCTCATTTTGTAATAGGCTTTCAGGTTGGTATGTGTGCTAATTTCTTTGTACATATTGGCTTTGATTTCGGCTTCGGTGCGAGTAGTATTCCACAATCTTACTTCATCAATTTTACCATTGAAATAAACATTATTGTTCATGCCAATATAAAAAGGTTCAGACAAAGCATCAGGTATGCTCCCCGAACAAGCTTGTGAATTGTCTAACTTTCCATCAATATAAATTTTGGCTGTTGTTCCATCGTAAGTTCCTGCTATGTGATACCATTTATCTTGTTCAATGGCTGTATTAGCAATAACTCTCTGATTCCATAAACTACCTAACTTCAACCATAATGCAGGTTTTTTGGTATCGGAATCAATTATTAAAGTAAAAACTCCTGATGCATGCGTTTGTTTACCAGCAATAGCTTGCCAATTTTGATTTATATTTTTGGTATAAATCCATGCTTCAATGGTGATAGCAGTTCCTGTAATATTAAAGTTTGAACCATTTCCACAATTTACATAATCATTCGCACCATCTAATTCAAGTGCATTTCCGCCAATTTGAGCAGAAACAGTTGTTGACATAACGAATGCCAAAACAACAAGTTGAATAATTTTCTTCATATTGATAATATTTAAGCATTGTCTGTTTTAAAAGGATCTTGCTGCATATAGTCAGGCAATATTGTTTGCGGACTATACGCATCGCCAGGCGCAGGAATGCCCGATGCCAACTGAAGCGAGATTTCGTTGTCAAGACTTACTAGTTCGATAGTAGGCTGAGAGTACTTTTTCAGTGTTAGATTGCTCATAATATTATATTTAATTAGTTGTTGAGTATTTTCAAAGTATAATTCTGAAATTTATTGTTGATAGTAACGAAAATCAATTTGGCATTTGAATTCACAACAAGTGTCTGACCATTTACAACTTGCTTATACGTATTGATTTTCACACCTTTTAAATCGAAAATCTGCACATCAGAGCTACTCTGCAATCCATTAATTGTAAGATTGTTGCTATGAATTATTGCCGAAATTTCATGGTCGAATACTGTGATATTTGAAGTATTAATATCGGGAACAGTTACTATCTTAAACCGTTCGGTATTTTTACCTTGTTCGGCTGTAAAAGTATAGTAATCGGTTGCTTTCAGGTCGATTGATTTTTTGGTAACATTATCCACCAATAGTATTTGACGAAGCGTTTTAAAATTCTCGGCATTTTGTAAGCGAATGGAATATGTTCCTGAACTACCGGTGCGATAATTTAATTGAATTTCGCTTGTTGCAATTGGTAATGCATTAATTGCCAGGTCATAAACGTCTGACTTGCTCCATAGTTGAGGCACAGCACTGTTTGGGCTTAGCATTTTTACTGCATCTTCATTGATGGTATAGCCTGTTTGCGCATTATTGGCAATGCGTATACGTGTGCGGTCGCTGAATGTAGTATTGCTAATTTGTAAATCAATTTCATCATAAGCCGTTTCATTTGTAATGACAGGTACTTTAAGCGCTCTACCAACGGCTGCAAAGTTAAGCGTTGTAGCCGAAGCTTGCATAAAGAATGCTGAGAACGGATACAATTGATAACTATCGGCACGTTCTTTCACATCGTAATTTTGCCCTACCTGACTGTATAAATAATAGAACGTATTTTGATCTAAGTTTGCCAAATTAAATGCCGATGTGTATGGTACACCTACTAAATTCCAACTATTATGAGCTGCATTGCTATTTGCAGTGTAAGTACCTACAGTTGTTGCTTTATTGGCTGCATCGAATATGCCGGTGGATCCTGTTGCCGATACAAAATCGATGGCTTTGTCGCTCATAACCAAAAACGCATACCCTTTTCCGGCTTGTAATGTTCCACTTGTTACAGGGTCCCAATTCGGACTATTACTCGTTACGGCTGTGCCGGTTTGGTCGCGGCGGTCACCGTTGTATTCGATAATGTAGATATCGCTGTATGTAGGCCCGGTTGCTGTAAGAAAACTACTTGTAGAGGCAGTGGTTTGTGTGCCTGCTCTCTTAATATTCCCTATAGGAACATTGTATGGGAAACTCATAAAATACCAACCCGAAGATGCTTTAAAACTTTTACGTAGCAGTAATTTTGCATTTGTATGATTTACAGCACCATTATTTAGGATTTGAGCCGTATAATTATCATCAGATTCCAATAAAACCGAGTCATTTGCTGTAAGCGTTTTGGTGGTATTTACAGTTATTTGAGCGCCGGCTTTTACAACTAATTTTCCAATTGTCATATCAGTAGATAATTGAGGGTAAACCGGACTAACTCCAGATAATTTTGGGATAGTTAAATTAGCATTTGCAGCCGGAGTGGCGTTTTCGTTCCAGTTTTGCGATGTGCCAGGGTTAGTATTATTACTTCCATTCCACACAAAATTAGTGATAGCAGGAGTAGATGTTGTAAAATTCTTAGGATTATTGGAGGCAGTGTTCAAATTAAACGACTCTGAATTTGCCGAGCCGTTATACTCAAATACCATCACGCGGTATGTTGTTGCACCAATCAAATTTGTAACAGTAACATTACCTCCTGTTCCTTTGTAAACACAATACCATCCACTTGTACCTATCTGATTTCCAGAGTAAAAACTGCTATTCGCCGAATAATTTGACGCATTTACCGGAGCAGCACTACCTGTAGAAGTGGCTGCCATAAACACTGCGCATCCTACACCATTTCCCCTTGTCCAATAAATATAGGATTGATTTTCGGTAGTAGATGTATTATTAACCGAATATGCTTGCGTTGTTGGAGGATTAACATAAGTAAACCCAGACATTGCAGCTCCACCATTAGGAGTAAGTACAGATACACAACCAGTAGCGCCTGCAGCGACAGTAGCAGTAATTTGTGTGTCGGAGTTTACCGTATAACTTGTAGCTGCGGTGCCACCAAAACTCACTTGTGTAGCACCTGTAAATTTTGTACCTGTAATTACTACTTGCATCCCATTACTTGCAGTTGTTGGTGAAAACGAGCTAATAGTTGCAACATTGGGATTTTCAATGTATAAAACAACACGGCCATGACCACCATTGGCAACCCCTTGACCAGTTACCCATCCGCCTATTCCCACACCTGATTCATAATATGGGCTACAAACGCCAGGCGGAAAAGGAGTGCTTGAAGCAGAACCACTTGTGCCTTGTTCGTTTGAACCCAACGTAACTAAGCTTGGATGTAAATAACCGGATCCACCACCACCAGGTGTGGCATCGGAATAGCCGCCTTCGCCGCCCCAGTAACCACCGCCACCTCCGCCACCATCGGCAGATTGAGTATTACATCTTGTCCCTGAAGCATCGCCATTTCCTCCTTTAAGAGCAGAACCATCAGCGCCACTCGTTCCAGTACCTCCAGCCAATTGTGTGCCGCCTTTTCCATAATTAGAGCTTCCATTTGTTCCTGCTCCTCCAGTTAAGCCACCACCAGCTCCGCCACCACCAGCATAGGAGCATGTAGCGCCTCCACCTCCTGCAATTGCAATGGAACGTGCTTGTCCAGCAGCATTGAAGGTTAAAGTACTACTGCCTGAGAAAATACCTGAAAGACCTCCGCCCGAACCACCAGGTGCGTCTCCACTTGTGCCATATCCGCCTCCACCATAAGTTGCATCACCTCCACAACCATAATAATTAGCCTCAGAAGCCAAACCACCCTGACCTACTACAATGGTATAAACTTCGCCGGGAGTAACGGTAAGTGTTCCTCTCACATAGCCTCCACTTCCGCCGGCATAAGACGGATCATAATAACCTTTTCCTCCACCAGCACCCCAAATTTCGAACTTTACAGATGTTACACCGGAAGGAACTGTCCAAGTTTGATCGGAGCCTGTATAGGAAAATGCTTGCTGGAATGGTGCATTTGTTTTGTTTGAAATACGTTTTTGTGCTAGCATTGAATTATTGTTCGCGCCAATAAATGCCAAAAACATAACGAACAAAATGATAGAGATTTTGGTGATTTTTGCTTGCATACAAGTTGAATTTTTGAGTTTTTTTTGCTTACATGAATGTGATATGTCTAATAAATGAATATTCAAAATACTCATTTTGCAAAAATAGATGCAATAAATGACTATTATTGTAATAATATCTATAGAAATGCAGTCGTAATAACTACAATGGTTGTCGTAATGACGTCAGAATCAACAAAAAACCGACATAAGCACAAAAGGCTTAGTCGGTTTTTTAAAGTGCAATTTATTTTATCCTAAATAGGTTTTAAATGGATTGTCACTTTCTCTATTTGTATTCAACCGTTGTAAACTTTCGTTTGCTGGAATTGGTGGTGATGAATTGAGCTGCAACGATATTTCGGAATCTACCACTATCATTTCAATTTCGGGCTGACAATATGTTTTTTTGCTTTTTGTTTTTGTGTTCATAATGTGTTTTGTTAGTTGAGTATTACTTTCGAAGTTTTGGCTTTGCCCGAAACAATAGCTTTTAGCATATATACACCCGGTGTAGTTGGTAATGTTAGTTCCGTATTTTCCGATTCAATCAGTTTGTTACTAATAGCCTGACCGGCTGTATTGTAGAGTGTTACAAGGCTACCTTTTTCGACTATACCACTGTAAGTTACCCAAATATGATTGTTGTCTTTTCGTATAAAATTGATGCCGTCCGAAATTGCATTTTCAGTAGCAGTAGTTTGTCCTGATACTTTGAATTTTAGTTCAAAACGATCGGTACTGTTTACTACCGACGAATTAAATGCGTAATCGATGCCCTCAGTTATATCGTATTCGGCAGGTTTGTTTTTGTCCACCAAAATAAGTCGGAACGAACTATCGAATCCCGAAATTTCGGTCGCTTTGAGCGTGAAGCTCGCAGTTTGACCTGTGCTAAATCCCAATGGGATAATGCGTTCGCTGTCAAATGTTTTCATTCCGTTAATGGCCACAACTTCATTGCCGGCTTTGGTGAAAATTTCGGGAATTTTGGTACTTCCGTTACTCATTTTTGGCGAATCGTAGGCATCGTAACCATCCGAAGCTAAGGGATTAAATACCACAATGGCTTCGTCGAAGTTCGTACCGTTTGATACTTGCAGGCGAACGAATTTAGCATTCGTAGCTTCCTTTGCACGACGGCGATTGTTTGTAACATCCTTGTGATTAATATACTGCTTATCGAAAGTAATGGTACCCGAACTAAAGCCATTATCCACACGTACCCAAAATGCCTGCATAGGAGGGATGTTGGTAGTTACCGATTTGCTGCTTAAGCTGGTGCCTAATCCGTTTGTTACGCTGTAAGTGTCGAAAACATAAGCTGTATTTCCGGCATTTTTAGCGCGATACCAAAACGAAGGTTGAATATGTGTTTTGGTAGAACTTCCAAAGTCGTAATAGGCCGGAAACGGATTTCCTACCAAATTGAAACCTTCTTTGGCTTGACCTGCAGTACGATACAAAGTTATTGTTTCGGTGCTGTTGTTTAAAGTTCCTCCTGTAAATGTTACATTTCCATCGGTAGGTACTGTAGCAATATAACCTCTGAATGGCACTAAATTGGTTGTATTGTCAGTAATATCAGTCCATGGGGTCGTTGAACCTTTCGATTCGTCGTACCAACTGATAGAATTGGCAGCGGCATTGAATACACTCGATTTTGCACCCGACACAGGGCTCGAAAGATACCAGTTACGACCCGAAGTTACGTGTGTTTCTACATTGAATGTTCCGCTTCCGCTAACTGCGCCGGTAATTTTTAGGGTAGATTGTTCGTTCTCGTCGGCACCAATAGTTATAGTTCCGTTGTTGGTAAGGTCGCCAAGTACATTCAGTTTTTTACCGGCATGCAACACCGCTTTCGAGCCCGGATTTACGGTAAGGTTTTGGCAAACCACGTTTAGTGTATTTCCACCACCAATTACCTGGTCTTGTGTACCTGTAAATACCAAATCGGTATGATTGTTATCAACCGCATTGAATAAATCGGGGTTCGCAGTGTTATTTACCAAATTTCCGCTCAAAATAATTTTTCCGTACAGGTAAACTTCGCCACTTTCGACCGTGAAATTTCCTGCTTCGCCAGTTATAACCACGTATGTACCGTTATTAATGGTCATTTTTGCACCATGAATAGTAACACCCGGAGTTTGTGCTTGCAAAACCGCAAGTAAACTCTGTGTGAAAATCAGGAATAAAAATAGATTTGTTCTCATTGAATTTGAATTTTTAAATAGAAATATACACCATATATAAGTAATTTGGAATAATTAATGATATGTATTTATTTTTACTTTCCGACCCCCAATCCGTCAGCTGACGGAGGGCTAAGACATATTCTCTAAAAATAAAAAATTGAAAAGATACTGAGTCTTTTAGCCCCCAGTAGGGGGTTTGGGGGTCATATTCAAAACATATCATTTAATATTATCTACTACTTAAATGGTATTTTTTTTTCTACGATTTAATATTTAATAATGTAATTCGTTACAATATAGGGTTGTAAATTGTTGTGCGCATATCCGCTACCGACTGCTGTTGAAGTTGTATTTGGCACATCAATACTATGACTATGTGAGCCCCCTGCACCGGAAGTGAATGCTGCAATGTCAACTGTATGTGCATGGTTTCCAGCATAATCTGTTTTACTAACCCTACCTGCTTTACCATCTCCGCCATTTCCATCAGATGTATCATTATTGTAATCTTCTGCAGTTTTTTCTAAATCATGATAGTGATTACCATTCGTAGTTGTTGCTGTGTTTGGTGGATCAACGGTATGTGTATGCGAACCTTCCGAGCTTGATGTAAAGCTTGCCGGGTTCACATCGTGCGAGTGCGAAGGTATTTCAGCCGTTGTTAAGGTATGTGTTTTTGCACCACCCTTTTCACCCATTACATCAAATTCGGTGTCGGTAGATTTAGCCACAGCTACGCGACCTCTAAAGTCGGGTAAATTAAAAGTCGTGGATCCATCACCACTTCCATAAGTAGTACCGATAACCTGAAATAGTGCATTATAAGTATCCCGTCTTACAGCCGACCCATCGCAGAGTAAATAACCTGTTGGAGCTGTGGCAGCTGCATATTGCTGTATAACGCCTGCTGGTGTAGTTGCTGTAGCCGATGAACTGATTTGCAACCAGGAACTTCCATCGTAGTAATAATATCCCGCACTACCGTCGGTTTGGTAAACAAGCAGACCTGTAGCTGCCGACGAAATTGATGTGCGTTGAGTTGCGGTCATACGCGGTGTAAGCATACCTTTGGTGGTTGATTTTACATCCAACATAGCTGAAGCATCGGGTTCTGAAGCATCAGCATTAATTGCTACGTTCTGACTCATTAACATGGTAGTGCATACTACCAAAATTGCTAAAATTAGATTCTTTCTCATAATAATTTTTTTAAATTGAAAATATCTTGTGTTTTTAAATTATTTTACAAATATATATATTGAATTGTTAATTGAATGTAGTAATTTCTATAAAAATCATGTCGTAATAAATGTAATTCTGCTATCACAATAAAAACAATATCTTATTTTTCGATTAATTTTTGAACTAAAATCTTCAATTCATTAATTTGTTGCTGCTGAGTGCTTACTGTATTTTGTAAGCTAACAATCGTTGTTTGTTGATCCTGAATGGCTTTGGTAAGCACGGGAAGTAAGTTACCCTACACAATGCCCATACTTTCGCCAATATTGAGATCGCCAAATACAACCGCAACAACCTTAATAACAACATATTACGCTTACTAAAAAAAACAAGTTATGCGTAATCGCCTTTAACCAAACTATAGCTTAGTTTAGTTTAACAGGCGAAGTTTCATTACGGTACTTAAACAATACCAAGTATTCATTTAGTATTTGATAATGTAATTCAACACGATATAAGGCTGAAGCACATTCATAGCGGTACCGGTACCTGTGTTAGCAGTACTTCCACTCATTGTATGCGTATGACTTCCATCAGAAGCAGTAACTCCTGAAATTGTACGCGGAGTTATTGGAACACAATCGCTGCAGCCATCATTCTTAACTTTTGTGGCGCTTGGACTATTATTAGGTGCTGTATAATTGTGATTATGACTTCCGCCACTTGCTATTGTTAAAGTTCCTACAGCATGATTATGTGCCGGTAATTCTGCTGTAACAATGGAATGCGTTTTTTCTCCCCCAGTTGCACCACGCGTTAATATCTATCATTTACTTTTGTAAAATGCTGAATTGTATTACAACTAATAGTTAAAAACTGAATATTTAAACATAAACAATAATATTTTTACAAAACACCACGCTTATGAAAACGAATAATTTTACCCGTAGTGCATTTAGACTACAAGTGATTTAATGTTGTTTATATTTCTATTTAAAAGTTTGTTTATCATTTGAATAACTGTCAAAGCAGTGATTTTAGATAAAATTCTGTTTTTATATCCGTCAAAAGACTTAGCGTAGTTCCGACGAATTAAAAATTGGTCACAAAGTTGAGAAAAGAGCGTTTCAATACGTTTTCTTGTTTTTCTGAAAAGATAAGGCTGTTTTTCATAATCATGTTGATTAATACGCATTGGTACTTCTAATTTTATATTGTTAGAAGTGAATAAATCCAACTGATAATCAGCACTTAAGTAGCCTTTGTCTTCAATTAAAACACAAGAAGAAAGATTGGTTTTTATGTTCTTCAAATAATGTATGTCATGTACAGCAGCCTGCGTTAACTCAAAGTTTGAGAAAACACCACTGGAACTACATACAGCGTGTAATTTGTAGCCATAAAAATGCAATTTCTGACTGGCACAATATCCTTTGGAAGGGCTGGTTAGGTAATCTTCTTTACAGATTGTTGTTCTAGAAGATCGAGATAACTTACATATTTCCAATGGCATACTGTCAACTATAAAATAATTTTCAGTTCCGGTCAGTTTATCCGACATCGCTTTGCGGATTCGCTCTTTAATAAAAAATAATTTTCGTCTCCGACGATTATATACACTTCGTTCAATGCGTGAACTTAGTGAGCTTGGTAAAACTCTAAACAATTGATATTCAGAGTCTATACTTAAAGATTCTGCTGTCAAATCAACAGCAATTAGTTCAATGTCGCTCAATTGTGGACGACGAATTTGATTCAGAAAATTACTTTTTGTCTCAAATTGTTTTAATATCTCGAGAATTTTCTCGAACTTTGTACTAAAATTGTTCATTATATTTAATTGATTGGTAGTCAAACAAATATACGGATTTTTTCCGAAATGAACAACTTTTTTTATAACTATTTTACAAATGCACTACGGGT
>CAZEEN010000016.1:0-31433 GCA_964511115.1 uncultured Paludibacter sp.
AACCATTTGTTTTAATAATTTCGGTGATAAATGTACCAATATTTGCTTTGGTGGTAGTACTTGCCATAAGAATACCCCCACTTTGGAGGTAATAATCCCTTCCAAAAGCGCTAAACCATGTATTTGCAAAATGGGTGTACGCATCGCCATTTGTAGTACCTGCAGTAGTATTACGAGCGGCATAATAATATTTTTTAGCAATCCGTCGTACGATAGAGTCGTTACTTCCACCACCTTTTCCAAAGGGCCAGCTTATGGAAAGTGAGGTTTGACCGGTAAGATTAGCCAATAGGGCATCGTGGGAGTCTTTCAATTCCTTTTCAATTTCAATTTCTTTTTGAGGTTTATTAGTTATCGAAGGGAAATTCAAATCCGCTGGGTGCGAAACAGAGTGACTACCCACTTCATGTCCAGCATCGATAGCCGACTGAAGTACAGCCCATTGCGAACTTGCTGTATTAGTAACTACATAGAAAGTGCCTTTCACTCCCTTGGCATTCATAATGGGCAATGCGGTGCTAAACTGTCCGGGCAGATTATCGTCGAAATTAACTGAAACGGCAGCTTTTTTATCATCAAACCATTTTGCGATTTGATATACAGGTTGGGTAATCGCGCCAAATGCCGTTTGAGCAAATAATAATGTGCTAAGAGTAAGGATGTTTGTGATTTTCATATTCAATAAGTGTTAATTGTACTTTACTTCGACGAAAAAAAACGCTAAAAACCTCAAAACAGATTGATATTTTTAGCATTTCTATATCCCTCACTACGTTCGGGATAACAAAGTCAACTTCTGTATGAGTACCGTCGCCCAAAATAATCCAAACAACACGATTTGTACAGCGACGGTTTGAGGATGAGCAGCAATCAACAAAAAATATTCGATCCCGTCGTGCATTAATGACAATGGTTTTGTTGTTGGTCGTCGACGGCATGTGTCAAAAGAACGACTTGTCATCCCAACGCAGTGAGGGAACTAAAAATAAGCTAAGTGGCAAAGCCGCGAAATTTTATTTTACAGAAAATTATTGCTTGTGACTTATACTTATATTTTGGTTTTCAATTTTGATTTTCTTTGAAATATCAACCAAAAATTTAGAATTTAAAGGCGGTTGAGAAAGTTGAATTTCAAGTTTATTTTGAACTTTCTTGATTATTATCAAACTGGGTTTAAAGACTTCTAATTTTAGCCTTTTCCAAGGGAGTTGAATCTGAGCTGCATAGTAAAAAACTGCTTGAACTTGGTTTAATTCGGCATTGTAAACTGCTTGAACAGTTGAGTCGTTCCGAAGGATTTTGATATTTTTCTCAAAACAATATTTCTTTAAATCATTTGTGCCAACTCCGGGAAGCATGGCATAAAAAAAAGATTTATTTTTTTCTTGGTTGCCAATTTTCAGCCCCAACGTGAAAACCTTTTTTTGAATAGTATCTCTTCGGCCATTTGTATCAATGCTTTTCCACGAACCCGTTTGAAGGTTGGATTGAATTTGAAGGTTGGATTTTAAGTTTTTGGTATAATAAGCTATGGAATCATGCCAAACCCAAGCTGCACTTTTTGTTTGTTGAGTTTCGGATTTCAAAACCGCCTTATCAACCCTAACTTCGCCTTGTAACAAGCATTGGTTGATGGTTTGAAAAAAATCATTATCGTCATTGGTAGTAAGTCCTGCTACCATACACACTATTTCCTTATCAAACATAAACCAAGCACGTTTGGCTTTTATATTTTCGAAATCATAATCGTAACCAAAACATCCATACATACCATCACTCACACCATAAACAAAGGAAGTTTTGCCCGTATTGCCTTTACCCCAATCAAAAAGTGGCAAGGGTTCGTTGCTTTGCTCAATGATAGTTCCCGGCAGTTTCCGCCAATTCCAAACCGGGAAAATATCACTATATTCATCACCTCGTCTGACCAAAAAGGTATTCCCTTTGCCCAAATAATATCCTTTCTGATTTTCTCCATTGCCCGATTCGCCTCCTATAATACGGTTAGATGTACCTCTAATGGAGAAATAATAGTTAGGCCGCTGATGTACCATAATATCCGACCGATAGAAATTGCGATTGCCAATTATGGGTTCTGTGCGACGGCCGCAAGTCAATTGCGATTCGAAATCTGTATATGCGGTTTGCTGTTCTGTGTCAATTTTACTCAGCATTTTACAAGCTAAGATTAAGGGATAAATGGCGAACTTCTCGCGCGTAACTTCCCGTCCATGAGCATTGTAATCAAAAAAATGATTTCGGCTCATCCATTGCTGACCGTCCAATAAAAAGTGAGATAGAATGTCAATTTTTTCCTTTTGAAATTCCCAAGCCGTGCCTTTGGCAATATAGACATAACTTGCCGCTCTCATGATAAAAGCTTTACCATAGCCAAAAGAATAGAGTTGTGCTCCATGCTGATGAAACGAATAGTCGGGTTGAATACCTTCCTTGTCAGTGATTTTAATTTCGGCTGCTACCGATGTAAATACGCGGTCTAAGCCCTTATTGTCGTTAGTGAGTAGCGAAGCATACATGTGTGCATTTGCCAACCAAAGCAAATTCTGGCCTGTTGCCACGCCATGATAATCATAATAATCGGGTTTTACGGAGAGGTTAAGAGCAGCAACAATTTTTTGTTTGAGTGTTGGTGGTATTTTATCTTCCAACAGTAAACAGGCTGGGCCCATATACAAAGGTACTCCAGCAGCATTCCACCAGTAATTTGGGCAAACAGGTTTAGCTATAGTCCAAAACTCCATAGCTGTCAAAGTTTTTTTGAGCAACACAGTATCGCCATAAAATTTCGATTGTTTATTTGCAAGAAAAAAAGAAAGCCTTAAAATTCGCTTCCAATGCAATGCGGGCATCCATCGTGCATGTGAACTTTCAGTATAGTCAATATCACTCCAACTGCCATTATCTGCAAGTTTTTCGAGTAATATTTTTACATCATTTTTAACCTCAAAATCGCTGATGGTAAAATCCTCTACTTTGAATTCATCTGATAAAATAAAACTTTTCAGATGCTGCTTTAAAAGCAAAACATCTGTATTAGTTGTTTGAGAAGTGATACTGCCAATATATAAAAAGCAGGCAAAAAATATTAATTTTATCTTCATTTTAATCATTGATTAATTAATAAGCTAAGCAATGTTTCTTATTTATTTAGCTTTATTTGTTTCATACTAAACGACTGCCAAGCAATGATAGGAGTCATCGGAATAGGAATCATCCTGTTAAACATTTCAATTTTGCATCCCCTAAAAATGCTGGGCTATTGCCATTAACGACCGAGACGTGTGTTAGCCATAGTTTTTTTATTATCAACGTTATTTCCAATTTACATTCGGTTTCATCCCCATCTCAAAAATCAGTTTATTACCATTCACAATTTCCTGGTGACTGATGAAAGGCCTTTCTATTGGCTTGCCGTCTAAGGTTACATTTTGAATGTATTTATTTGTTTCAGAAAGATTGTTTGCAATAATTTCCAATTTACATTGTCGACCATTGGCAGTATAATTCATCGTTAATTTAGGGAATTGAGGCGCTCCAATAGAATACATACCAGATGCCGGGGTTACTGGATAAAATCCCATAACACTAAAAATATACCAGACCGACATTTGTCCGCAATCGTCATTGCCATTTATGCCATCCGGGGTATTCCTATAATTTAAAGTTGTGTGGGTTCTTGCAAGTTCTTGCGTTTTCCATGGTTGTGCGCAATAATTATAAAGATAAATATAATGGTGCCCTGGTTCATTGTCGTGTTTGTAATGTTTCTCAGAAAAATTTTGGTCTAATTTGGCTGCAAATTTATCGTTTCCGCCCATCAGGTTAATCATACCAGGAACATCGTGCATAGCACCAAAAAGATAGGTCCATGGACTCCCTTCAGTAAAACCTTCGTTTGTATTTGAATTCCATTTCCCATTAAAAAGGCGTGGCGACAAAAATCCAGTTTCGTTGTTATATAGATTTTTGTAGTTTTCTGACCATTGTATCAACTTATTGTAGTCATCCGTTTTGCCCAAATCTTTAGCTACCTGTGCCACGCAATAGTCGTCAATACCATATTCAATGGTTCTCGACACCGATTCTTTGTAATCAGATGGAATGTAGCCTAATGTATGAAAAAATTGCAATCCGGCTTGTCCTTCATAACACGACCACTCTTGTCTGTCCCTCATTTTATTATTTGAACCATCACATTCAGTAGCCATCATCGCATCTTTTCGCATTGCTTCATATGCAAGGTTCACATCGTAATTCCTAATGCCTTTGACGTAAGCATCGGCTATCACCGCATCGGCATGGGTACCAATCATAATATTGGTTTCGGCCGGATTGGGCCACATGGGTAATCTACCACCCTCCTGATACATTTGAAGCATTGAAGTAATCATATCACCTACACGTTCAGGCTGCATAAAAATTAAGAATGGATGCAAAGCCCTGAAAGTATCCCACAGTGAGAAGTCAGTGTAAGAAACGCCATTGTGTATTTTATCATCAAAAGCACTATAATACTTACCATATTCAGAAAATTGACGTGGAAACAACAGCGTGTGATAAAAAGCCGTATAAAAAATAGTTTTTTGATTTTCGGTAACTCCTTCTACCTTTATTTTCTCAAGTTCCTTTTGCCAGCAATTTTTTGTTTGTTGTGAAATTTTATCAAAATCCCAATCAGGGATTTCTTTTTTTAAATTTTCTCTTGCTTGCTCTAAACTAATAAAAGAGGTAGCTATTTTCACTTTCAGAACTTCATTTTTTTTAGTAGAAAAACTAATATAAGCTCCCAACCTCTTTTTACCATACAATTCATTTACTTCAGAAAAAATTGAATCATTGTTCCAAGTGCCATAGCTCGATATTGATTTATCGAATTGAATAACAAAATAGCCTTTGAAATTATTTAATGCAGGCCCTAAATTAAGGCATTGACGATCAGGATTATAACCGGTAATCTCTTTTTTTTCTTTATCAACTTTGATAAAAGCAGTAATTTTTTTAATTCTCAATAATGGCTCAGAATCATCAATATTTAATGCCTGAAAAACCAGATGTGCCTCTTTAGATTCGGGATATGTGAATTGGAAAATACCACATCGTTCTGTAGCTGCAATTTCTGCTTTTAAATGTTTTGTATTATTCGCTTTCATTTTTACCGAATAATAATATGGGCTTACCTGTTCATCACTATGTTTAAATGCAAGTTTACGCTGTTGCGGATGAGTTTTTAATGCGCCTATTTCGGGCATTACAGATACGTAGCCATAATCACCCATCCAAACAGTAGGTTGATGCGAGGCAATAAACCCAAGAATGGTAGTATCTTCATAAACATAATACATCCGACTAATTCTATTTTCACATGTTTGTGGCGAAAAGTTAGTCATCGTAAATGGTGGTCCAATACTTAACGCTAGTCCGCCATCATTTTTTTTCGCTGTTCCAATGTACGAATTCACAAAATCAACTTCTTGCTTTTGGCTCTTTATATTTTGGGCCAAACAAAAAGTAATATTTAGTGCAAAACTTAAAACAATAATTAGTTTTCTCAACTGTGTATGTATTTGTTTTTTCAAAAATTATGGCTAACTTACCACTAAAATCCTAATTGGTTATAGCTCTTCTATTATTTTCATTCCCCATGGCTCCATTTCTACCTCACTATTTTGGGTTACCGTTTTTTCGAGTAATAATTCGACGCCAGTTTAAACCCTACCAATACAATTTTTTTGAAGATGGGAGAATTCTGAATAGAAAAATAGTTTTTTTTATCTGAAATAAACGATGATCGCAAGACCTAAATTAAAAGTCAAAAACAAGCGTTATTCTTTTACAAACTTATAACTATTCAGCAACCCTTTCGGAGATAACACCTTGATGATATAAATTGAAGGTTGAAGAGATGTAACATCAATACTTTGCTGCCAACCATTGCTTGTTAATGATTCTACCAATTTACCGGTAAGCGAATAAATTGAAATTGCAGATCCTATTTCAGTAGTCAAAAAGAGCTGATTGACTGCTGGATTGGGATATACGGGAACGCCATAGTCGATTTGAGGAACCTCAATTTGGGACGTTAATTGATAAATTTGAGGTTTGTAAACCATTACTGAATTTGAATTCACATAAAAAGGATAGAGCGTTGAACATCCAAATGCCTGCATCCTAAAAAAATGTTTATCGTTATCATTAATTGGCACGTCAATGTAATTGGGGAGGAGGGAATTTCTGTAAACAATATTATTATTGTTGTATACCACAATTGAATCCACCACGCCCGAAACTTTTTGGATGTTCAATCTCACTGTATTCTGGTTTGTAAGCACAATGGTATCCGAATTGGCAAATCGAACCACCGGAAATCCATTTTCCTTGAAACACTGTGCTTGAAGTTTATTGGTATTGGGACTACAGAACGTACCCCAGCAGATACTGTCTGGTTCAGCTGCATAGTCCACAATAGGAGAACATGTTTTAAGGGTAAAACCAGTATTATTCAGCAGCTCCACATAACAGTTCACGTCGATGGTTCCCGATCCGATGTTATTTTTTACGCTACAATTAGCCCCGAATTTATCGCCCCGCAACGTAATGTTTTTAGCACCACTATTGTTTTGAATCCGCACGTCGTTACAAGAATAATTCAACGAATTGGTATTCGCATTCACATAAATCTGCTGTCCTGAGAGTTGATTTCCTTCAATACTCACATGAGAAATATCTTGTGTTTTGTAAAGTCCAATATAGGCATTGGTTCCTTTGAGCGTATTGTTGTTTATTTTCAGATTCAGCGGTTTAGATCCTCCGCAGCACTCCTGAACCATAATTCCTTCGCCATCATTGGAAAAGTAATTTGAAGCTTCGAAACGGGTATTATAAACCTCTACATCATTATTTTCGATTACAATGTCTGCCCCGGAGAAATCAATGCCCCGGTTCTCGAGATAGGCGTTATACTTGATTTTATACCAGCCAGATCTACTGACCCATTGGGCTTTGTTTGACTTATTGCGCAACACATTGTTTTTGATTACCATCCCATGTCCAGCAACAAAAAAAGCTACCTGCTGTGTATTGTACAGATAGTTATTTTCTATCTGTACCCCTTTATTGAACAAAGAGGGATATTTCCCTTTACCAGCCTCGGCAGCATAGTCATTAGCAATAATCAAGTCACCAGAAGCAAATTTACCGTTGGCGATGGTATAGAAATTATAAAATCTATTGACTACAAGTCCATAATGATTGTTGTATTCATATCGAGCTTTAGCCCCATCCGCAATGGTTTCAAAAAGCTTAGATGCGTCATTATAAATGACATACCCCGGCTGATCAAAACTTTCATCGGCAATAGGATAGAGGGTATTGTTCATATTATCATTGAACCTGTTGTTGCAGATTACTAGGTTTTCCTGCGCCAAAGCATCCACATTTGCGATGAAGCGCCACGGCCATCGTTGCCATTGATTCCAACTGGGCTGAGCAGGATCAGGAAAGGTGGGCTCTGGAAACATCACATTGTTGTTTCTCACACCAAAGAGAATTACATTCCTCATTCCACAGGGGATATAATTGGTAGAACCCGATCCTTTGGGTAAATAATCTACATAAGATGGATGCAGAATGATATTGGCTCTATTGATATCGATATAAACTAATCCTGTATTTTGAACGGTGTCGGCAGGAATAGTGGTACGTGCACCATAATCGGTAAATTGACTTCTTATTCTACGAAAAGAGGTGGTTCTATCGGTACCGCTACCGGTAAAGCTTGGCACATATTGAGGGAATACAAAGCGTGTAGGGGGTGCAAAATTTGTTTCAAGGGCATTGGAATAGATCGGTGTTTCGCCACGCAAAACCACTTTCGATTGGAGAGTAATATCATTGTTAAAGAGATAGGTCCCTGCGGGGAAATAGATGATTCCACCCCCTTTGCTTACGGCATCGGCTTGGGCATTGGTCAATTTCTCATCCCAGTTGGCACCAGCATAAGCATTGATATTATAGACTGTATTCCATTTGATTGCATTGGTCCAATGGGTGGGATCATTCCCGTACTTAGAAGTATATGGATTATCGATTGGCTGTGCTACTGCACAAAGTGAAAAAAGGATGGCTAATAAAAAAAAAAAGGATTGTTTCATTTTGAATCTATTATAATTAAAATCTCTACGAGATTATTGTTCTACTATCAGAAGTAATATGAATTAAATAATGTCCTATAATTTTTAATGTCAAAATCTGAATAGTCCCTATGTTTGTAAAACAAAAATGAAATGCTAAAAAAGCATAAGTCACAAGAGTATTATAACTTTGATGTTGGAAACTTAAATTATAAAAATCAAGTAGCCTATGCAAACACTATTACTTGTAACGACAAAAAATGTAGCTTTTACTCCCGCGGCATTCATAATTGACAAAACGGTACAAAACTGCCCAGGGTGTTGTCGTTGAAGTTTAATGACACGGCAACTTTTTTTTCATCAAACCATTTGGCAATTTGATATACAGGTTGGGTTGTTTCACTAAAAGCAAATTGTGTTACTAACAGGAGACCAAAAATGAATATGTTTCTGTTTTTTATAATTATGATTTTAAGTTGTATTTTATTTTTACAATGAATACCTACTTATTTTTCTGTTTGTAGCGACTGAAGCATTTTTACATCTTCGGGGCGTAGTTTTCCATTGGACATGGGTCCGACGTTGAGTAGGAAGTTAGCTTCCATTTTTCGAGCCACTTCTAAGTATTTCTTTATTTGTTCTTTGGGCATAACCGAGACATCGCCCTGGTGCCAAAACCAATTGCCGGAAGGAAATTGACTGTTTCCTTTCACAGACATGGTTGTTTCTATCTGCATGGGTAAGTAGATATCATTTCCCAGCCAAGTCCAGATCTTTTGATCGTTGGGGTTATATTCTTTGTATTTTTCGCCACTTCTTACGTCCACCGGGTGGAGTGGAACCCCAGGATAGGCGGTAGTACTATTATTCATCACCATACAATTGGGCTGAAGTTGCTTAATGAAAGTATAGATATGATCCATCTGCCACCTGTAGGTGCCTTCATTGCGCCAAGCTTGAATAAATTTAATATCCCGCTCCATTGTTGCAGGTGAACTGGTAACTTTTTCACCGGTATCGTCTGTTATCGTTTTTTCCCAACCCGACTTTTGTTTCTTCCAAAATCCATCAAACCAAAACTCACAGATTTCACCATAGTTGGTGAGTAATTCGCGGATTTGATTTTTCATAAATTCCACATACGCTGCTTCATTGGTGTCATGCAATTTATTATTTCTATCCCATAAAGAATAGTAAAAACCAACCTTTAAACCATATTTTCGAGCAGAATTGACAACCATTTTCAGATAATCACCTTTGAAAGGAGAAGATTGGATAGCGTACTGCGTGTATTTTGTTGGCCACATACAAAACCCATCATGATGTTTGGTGACAATTACCACATATTTCATCCCAGCATCTCGCGCAACTTTACACCACTGATCGGTATCTAATTCTTTGGGATTAAATGCCTTTGGATTTAATGTGCCGTCGCTCCATTCTTTATCGTAATAAGTATTGATCCCGAAGTGAATAAAAAGACCAAAATCCAGATCCATCCACTGTTGCTGAGCCGGAGTAGGTACTACTGGTTTGGGCTGAGATTGACCAAAAAGAGAACTGGAAAAAATGAGCAAAATTAATAGATGGCGTAGCATAGCTAAATAGTTGAAAAGTGAATAATTTCAAAGGGTCGATATATTATGAATCTCCAAATAGGTGCTATAAAAAGTAACAGAACTATAATAAAGACACATACAATCAGACGAACAAAGATGAGCAAAACCATAAAAATGCTTGAGTTTTTTTTGTTAGTTACAGGAAACAGAATTGATTGCAACGATTTTTCTTCGTCAATCTATAAAAATGCACATCTAATTTTTTATAATTATCCTTGACGTATTTGTACCATTAGTATCTGTTACTTTTACAAAATAAATGCCTTTCGGTATATTGTCAATAGATAAAGATACTTCATTTTTTGCTTGTCCATTCACTTCTCCAAGTACTTTACCTGTAATATCACAGAGTAAAATTTGCAAAATATTGGGTGTTTCGACCGTAAGTGTATTGTTAGAAATTTTTACATTGAAGGAGTTTGAAATTGATATTGCGGAAGGTGTATTATTTATTATAGAGAAATTCCCCCAAGCGAGTAAGTAACCGTCATAACCTGCCTTGCGGACTGGTTCAATGGCATTTACAGTAATGGCTTCGCCGGCAAAAACCTCACCTGCCGCAGCCACAATTCCATTTCTGTATCCTAATCCCCAGAAAGTACCTTCCAGCAAATTTTTGTTAGGCACTGTCCATATCTCCCTGCTTTTCCAATCGGAATTCAGCACCATCACAAATGCCTCACAAGTATCTTTTGCTCCCACGGCAATGCCGTTGATGGTTTGCAGTGCGCGATTTTTGATGTAAGGTTGACAGTATCCAGCAAGATACAGTTTGCCATTTTCATCCGCCATAAGTCCTTTTACTTGGCTTTGGTTGGGTTTATCAGTTCCATTAGTTTTTTTACGTACTAGTACTCCCTCCCCTTTTATCATGTCACCATTTACGGCATTGTATTGACAAATATAAGCATGATCTATTCCCGATCCCATAGAATATGGACTGGAATAGCTATCAAATCCCACTGCGAGGGCATTATTTAACACCATGGTTTTAGGGTTCAATATAAACATGTGATCGCCTCCATGAATATAACCAGCTGTGTACAAATATCCATCTCTACCTAGCACGATGTCATTAAACCTGCTATCGGCATAATAATCAGCACCATCATACACATCTTTGGCACGCCAGTCATAGTCAATCCATTTCATGTTCCCTAAGTAATCCATACATTTGATATATGGCATGTGTATGGGGTGGTCGAGCATGTGGCGTGAGTCGTCCATACGTGGATTCCAGCCTGCAATAATAATCGATTTATTCTTTCCATCCACACAAATATCGTTTGGATAAACATTGATATTGTAATTATTGGTGAAAGTTCTATCTGGAAAAACCTTGGTAGTAGTTGCAGGAAAAATAGAGTCGAACACCAAAGTGCCATTGGTGTCATAAACATACAAATACGATGAACCATAGTTTGTCACTTGCTGAATGGTAGCCGTAGTGCCATCTGAGCCTATAGAAATTCTTGACATAGCGCGTTTATATCTTTGCTTGTTTTGAGCAAGGTTAAACCAGCCGTAAAATGAATTGGAATGAGCATCAACTGTTCCTATCTGAATGGAAGTATCCACCCATTCAAAGTTGCTTCCATCGGCTTTCAGCAAGCCAACACCGAAAGAACCTGTAATAGCTATTCTTCCATCGTCGGCTACTTGCACATCATTAATAGTGCCACCTACAGAGCCTATGTGTGTGATAGATAAAACTATGCTGCCAGAAGAGTTCAAGCGGACTACTGTAGCGTCACCTCCACCCAGAAGGTTATAAACTGTAGCCCCAGGTTTAGAGTAGTCATACAATTTCCCGACAACTACAATGCTTCCATCAGGAGCTACATCTACTCCGTTAACTTCATCTACACCGTCGGTGCATAAATACGAGGCGGCATTGCTAACCAGATTGTTCTGAGCGTTCAATCCCCATAAGGCTACAAAAAGAATGACAGAAATGATATGTGTTTTCATGATGGTGAAATTGGATATTGGGTTCATAAAAAATATCTAAGCTATAGTTATTTTTTCAGTATAACTTTATAAGAATAAATTCCGTCTGACTTTGTTTTTATTTGTACTGTGTACATTCCTTCGGCATATCCATTTAGGTTTAATGGTATTACATTAGCATCTATCACTTCTTTTTTAAGCATTCTACCCATTAAATCATGCACTGAAAGTTCAGCACCTAACATCGTATTGTTTGTTTCGAAAAAGACAATTGCTGAAGTAGGGTTCGGATAAATCATCACTCCTTTGTCCATTTGAGTAGTTTTCACATCAGTTAAAACCACATCAATAATTTTTGAATTTTGGTAATAGCAATTTTTATTGGTTGTGACTTTTATATTTACAGTTTTGGTACCTGAAGTTGGATAATTATAGCTTACGCCTGCCCCCGATAAGTCCCACAATAAATCCTCATTAAAATCCCACTGCACTGACGACACAGCATAAGCTGGATCAAGCACCGTATTATTCTGAAATGAATTAGGAGCTACATAAGTTATATCGGCACAGGGCTTTGGTGCTGTGCTGTTGGACGAAAGGTAATTGACATTGGCTGTGACTTTGTCCACCTTGATGGTGGCTTCTTCGTCGGCTACTTTCAGTATCATTTTCGCATCGCCCCAGGCTTGACTAATGATGGCCTCGCCATAAACCGTACGATAGCTATCCCAGGTTTGAAAGTCAATGTACGTTCCATTGCCCCATACTTTTGGGTAATTGCCAGCAGGCGAAAGGGGATTGGTAGATGGAGTATCGAAAGTGTTGTTAGCCATCAGGTAAGACCCAGGTTCAGTATATTCCATTTTCAAAGTTTGACCTGCTGCACCTAAGTATTGCACTGTATTAGTTGCTACTACTGCAATGTTTTTGAGTTTAGCTTGTGTTTTAAAATTGTCAAACGAGGCAAATTCTGCTTTTGTACCTAGTTCCAATACCAATGCGCCCAATTCTCCATCGGGGAATGTCCAGCGGACTTCTGAACGCGTACTTGTAGTCACTGCATGAGTGGTAGCATTATTCAGTTTACATGCCATATACACATCGTTTCCTAAATCCAAATAGAGATTCTGATTATCCCATTCAAACCAACTTCCTGCACCACTTGATACTAGCTGATTATTGGCATCAGGTATAAGAATGTAAAACTGATTGGACGATGGCAGTTTTACCAAATGCGCCATCATGTTGCGGAATTGACCAATTTCATGATAAGGACATCTGCCGGCAAGGCTTGTTCCATAGTTGGGTTTTCCAGAAATTTGCTTAGGTCCATTGATGCTACCTTTTACACCTATTTCCCATTGAGCTTGTTCGGAGAAAGTACCGATATTGCCATCAGGTCTTCCGCCTGCAACGCTTGACATTGTGAAATTTTGACCCAGATAAAGTGTTTCAAATTCAAAGCGTTTGGAACGAGCTGTATTTCCAGCCCAATCCTGATATGGATATTCGCCCAATGACCAATAATCTCCAAAATCCACTTGATAATAAGGTTTGGCACTTTGAATTTCCACCGGAAGTGTAAATTTCTTTTGTGCAATGTCAATTGCTAATTGTGGTGGTCGATAGTCAGTATTCAACAAGAAGCCGGCCACATCGGTTGCAGCTTGATTATCAGCCCAGAAACTTGGGCTATAGGATGGGCGATAATTATCATCCGTGAAGAACGCATAGGTATAAGCTTCAGTGGATCCTGGTGTATTTTCTAAATATCCATTTTTTGCACGAGCATCGGCTGCTATCTGAAATCCATCGAGGTAATGAAGTGCAGCTTCTACCATCATCCAGTCGATGCAAGCTTTGGCTTTCTTTTTTGCTTCTACACCATCAGGATTGTTGCATTTATCAGCTCCCTGATAAAGTGCCAGCAATGCATTGAGGGTGTGACTCCAATAAACATTTGAGTTCCACTCCACTCTTCCAGATGAGTACAATGCTCGGGTTAAATTATTGAGATAACCATTGAAATAGCCCGTTACATTCACATTTGTACGTGGGGTTCCATCGGCGTCGGTGAAGTTCAGGTTGTAATTATCATGTCCATTTTTATTTTGGAATTCACTGGCAAAAAGATATCCCGCCGAACGCAACATCCAGTGGAAATTTTCGGAGTTAAACTCCTTTCCTGTAGGATAAACCATGTCGAGATAATGATCCTTTCGCATCAAATACTTCCATTCCTGTTGTTTGTAAAAAGTATTTTCGATGGTATCGAGCTGAGCAGGTGCATATTTGGCAATAGAATCTTTGAACGTAAAATAATACATGGCATACCCGGGTGCGGTGAAAGGATACCAGAAGCTCCCGGCTCCTGGGCTTCTGTATGCCAATGCAGGGGTTACCGTGGCGATTAAGGCTGCCTGATTATTAGGATTCATAGCCATTTTGGCCATTTTTTCAGACCAATAAAATTTTCCTACATCAGAGCCGGCATAACTTCTGCTGTCGCTATAAGAAGGAATGCGGGCACCATACATTTCATTAATGCGGGCATTGAAACTTGCTGCTGCTTCCATTCCGGGACGTTTCAAATCGGAGACCAATATCATACTGTCACAAATTTCGAGAGCAGGCGCACTTATCAGGTCGAACTGAACGGCGATGGTATTGGTTTGGTCGAGAACAAGGAATGCTCTGCTTTGGCTGGATGTAGTAGTGCTAACACCATTTACTGTCCATTTTGTGACTTTATAGCCCAGCGCAGGATAAGCCCTTACTGTGATATATGCCCCAATTTTCTGATTGCTAGTTGCAGCAGGGAAAGTACTTCCCATGCCTGTGTAACTTACTGTTACAGGTGCTACTTTAGTAAATAAAGCCGTGGCAGTAAAATCGGTAGTCATATTTAGGTTAACCGATGGCGTGGAGTAAATTTTTTCATTTACTGTCCATGTATCTAAAATATAATTTGTACTTGGAGTTGCAGTAAGTGTTACATTTCCTGTGTAATAACCAGAAGTTGGAGTCACATCGCCCAGACCAGTTTTTGATACAGTTAGATAAGGACTGATGGTTGAAAATGAAGCGGAATTTATAGTCGTGGCATTGCCTATTTCATTGGTTGCTACAGTATAAACCTTGTACGCAGTAAGTGCAAGCAAGTTTTTTACATTATTTATTGCTTCCGTATTCGCCAAAAGTGAAAAATTTCCTTTTATGCTTGCCATATCGCCATTTGCATCCAGTCCATCAATGACTTGTTGAGCAGTTGGAGCAGCTGCTGAAGCAGGCAAAACAACGTAATAGCTTAATCCTGCCTGATTGCTTTTTACTTTCAAATCCATGCTGCCACCTTTGATATTACTCACTTTTGGATATCCTACTGTCATTGTGGGTGAGTAGTTGTAATCAAAATACCATATACTACTAGCACAGGCAAGTATTAATTTTTTTGAAGTAGATATCAATTTCATGTAACTCCAAGCTGATAAACCTGGTTCAAAGTTTATCCATGTAAGTCCGTTGTCATTCGATTTAAAGATAGTTTCATTGTCACATCGAAGAAACATTGCCTTTTCACCATAACTGCACATATCTCTGAAATGGGCATTGTTTGAATAAATAAGACCAGTAATTGTTGGAGCAGAAGGATTGTCGCTGTATTGATAATTCACACCCATATTGTCGCTTCTGCTAATATTGGGCGACATTCCATTCCAGTTGGAGCCATCAGATGCCACAAAAACATAATTTTTGCCTTTGTAATTTCTTAGATAAGTCCATTTGATATTACTGCCGGTATTATGATCAATCACCATATCGCCCCAGCGATAATACCAACTGTTGCCATTGTCTTCGCTGATGTGAAGGGCATTTTTACTTTGTGCCAACAACAGATTTCCCGATGGATAAACCCGCCAAATACGGAGACCAGGGATAATCCCTTTCGTACCAGCATCCCCAATGAGGTTCTCATTGTCCGAAGGAGTATTGTACAAACTCCAGGTGACCCCTTTGTCAGTAGTACGATAGACTCCAGTGCCATCTTTTGTGGCAAAGCCATAGCCACTAGTGGCTTGAGCCGCAATTGATCCTATTGCTGTAAGGGTAGGTACCAAAGTCCACACTTTGGTTGAAGATAATCTATATACCTGACTAGGAGAAGCAGTAGTTCTTGCTAATTTAACATTATTGACCAAAGCCAGCTCTGTAATATCCGTTGTAAGCCCTGTACCAAACTGTGCCCAGTCGCCGCCATTGCCTGAAGGAGAAAACCAGACCCCGTTGTCGGTAGCCAAGTACAAGGTGTCGTTCAGTTCGGTGATGGAATTGATACTGGTGAAGCTGCCGCTGCCGCCGCCAGGTTTTTTAGCGATACTCATTTGTAGCCAGTTCTGGCTATTTAAAGGTAAAACTATGGCAAGTAATATGGTAATGGAATATAAGTATTTGTGCATGTTAATAAAATATGTGTTTGTGAATTTTTTTGCTTATTCGCTAATTGTTAATTTTAATTTTTGTTTCCCTGCTTTCAGCTTTTGACACTTACCATTCCACTCCATAACACCTTTGGTATTGTTTGGCAATTCAATTTCAGCCTCAATTCCAGCTTTACCCACTTTATGTGCTTTTAATGAGATAAATCCATTATGATGTGGGATTGTAGCCTCTATGTCTTGAAGTTTGCCAAAATTAGGAGCAATTCTAATGTTATTGAATCCTGCTTCTATAGAAGAAATCCCCGCTGTAATCTTGAAAAAATGATAATTTGGACTTGCACCCCAACCGTGACATTCTGATCGACTATTAATACCCGTTTCTGGCCAAGTTGTTACTCCAAAAGCTACTAAATCCTCCCATATTTGTAAGTTGTCGAGATACAAATCACCTAAACCTGCTTTTTGCATGGCTTCAAAAACATAGAAACTCCAATACAGAGTCGCACCAGTCATTCCTTGTTTTAAAAGCACCTTACGCATTATTTCTTTTGCCTCTTGACCTTGGGTAATCCCTGTAAGTATGGCCATACAATTGGTATGTTGAGAAAATACATCGTTGTTGGCTGACAGGTCAGAAAATAATTGGCGTTTCTCATTCCAGTATTTAGCACGAATGGTTTTAGACAGAAGTGCTATTTGTTTTTGATACAGCTTTACAAAATATTCATTTCCAACACTTTTTTCTAAATCCACTGCGTATTGTAAAGCCATCAATACATGTAAATCTACTAAGGCTGAATTTCCATCTGCATCGAACAGTGGCTCACCATTTTTAAAAGTCCAATCCACAAAATTATGATATTCGGGCTTATAAATACTACCGTCTTTTTGCTGGCGAGCTAAAAAGTATTGGATGATAGAACGAGTAATTTGAATTTTTGAGCGAATAAAGTCTTTGTTATCATAATACATTAAATAGTCATGTAACATGCCTATCTAATAAATAGAGAAATTTGGGATATAGTACAACGAATTCGTTGGATATCTTGCACTTAGGAAGCCTTCATCGTTGATAGACCATGCAAATTGCTCTATAGCATTTTCGGCCAAGCGTGCATCACCAAAGTTATAATAACTGGCGAGCATTTCTACTCGTGTATCTCCTTCAAACTGGCTTTCTTCATAATACGGACAATCTACATATGTTTCGTGTGAACAAAGTTGTATAGTTCGAATCCCAATATTAAAAATGCTGTCAATCATCACTTTGTCAATCTCTCCAGTAATGGAAAACTTCGATTTTTGATCAAAAGGGTAGGTTGACAACACACTGTGTAAATCATTAATTACCAATGGGCTACTTTGCGTTTCAATATCCAAAACTACATACCTAAACGCCCGCCACCACAGAGGTGAATACTTGCGGTTTTGCCCACCATCCGAAATGTACTTGTCATAATAACCAAAAAAGGTTTTTCCTTCTACATCGTTTCGGTTGCCTTTGTTCTGCTCTTGCGGGTTGCCTATATAAGCTGCTTCACAATAAGTCATTTTGATACTGGCGTTTTTGCCATCACTAATCTCCAAAACGGGATAAGCGGTAGTTTCCATTCCTTGATCTAACACAAGTCTTACTTTTGAATTTGAAGGAATATATACATCTGCCTTCGATTTTGGGAAAGAAACTGGAATGCTTAATTTGTCAGCCATTCTAACACTTTGAAACCTCTGAACGGTAAGTCTTTCAGTGGGAAGCTTTCGAGGAGTTAATTTCCAACGACTAGCCCAAATACAAGATTTAGCAAATGCATTTTCGATTACCACGGCATTGTCCCATAAAGTATCATCTAAATCCGTATTAGAAAAATCCCAAATATACTTATTCCCGTCTACTATCTCTCTGGATCCGCCACCATAATATCCATTTATTTGACTCTTGTCAATAATGTTGGCAGAGTAAGCCCTATCATAAACTGCTTTCCATGTTTGATTGGTATTTAGAAAGCTAAACTTCTTATCGTCTGCATTTAATAGAAATCCGGTTTGTACCGATAAACGAGCATCAGGAGGATGACTACCGTAATTCAATACTGTAACCGATATTACATTTTTTCCTCTACACAAAAAAGGTTTTATGTCTGTAGTTTCATAATTCCAATGCCTTAAATCGCCAGTCAAGGGTCCTTGACATACATATTTATCATTTACATATAAACGATACCTATTGTCTCCTGAGGTATTGATTACCAAATTTTCGGGAATTGTATCCAAATCGAAAGTTTTTCTGAAATGAAAAACAGCAAATTCTTTTTCAGGGCCAATAGTAGATTTAATCCATTTAGCCGACCAAATTGAAGACAAATCCTCTTTTTGACCGATAGAAATCAAGGAGATAGAAAAAAGACAAAAGAGCAAAATATATTTCTTCATAAAAAAATAAGATTCGTTTTTTAGTAATAGGGGGAACTGATTTATAATAAGGTATTTCTATTTTACAATTACCTTGTTTACGTATGATTTGTTGGCACAATAAACCTTAACCATATATATTCCCTGATTTTGTTGAAATGCGATTTGTATATTATTCGATGAGAAAGCCTTATCCAGTAACTTTCTTCCGTAGATGTCATAAACCTCAACTTTGTTCACCATTTCATTTTCAGCATTGATGAAGATATTGTTATTTGCGAAATAGCTTTTCAAAGATCTGTTTGCACTGATGGGGGCAATTATATCTGTGATAGTATTTACAACAACATTGGCTGTGGCAGTGAACCCACCAAACTGAGCAGTAACGTTATATGTGCCAGCAGTAGAGGTGGAGAACAGTCCAGCGGTACTAATACTTGCGCCGTTGCTTACCGAGAAAGTAGCTGAGGCATTCATTGCTCCCCCATATTGGTCAAATGCATTGACATAAAACTGGCGTGTTTGACCAAGGTTGAGACTTACATTGCTTGGCCATAGCGACAATTCTGTTAGCACTCCAAAGGACTTTGCATATTCTGTCCTGAGCGTGGGTTTAATAGGCGCAGTGGTATTTTCTTTAGACGCGCCATTAAGAATAGTGCCTCCACCATCGATAGGAGTACTTGGAGCCAATACCAGTGTGATTTTTTTATCTCCATTGAGTCTGCAATTTTCTACATATTGTGTAAAAGCAGCACCTTGATAACTCACAGTTGCGGTAGCATTTGTCACCGGAATTTTCCAAATACCCAAGGAGTCGGCTTTTGTTTTATCTATTTCCCATGGAGATGCAATAACATTAGCAGGTGCATTATTCCAAGTAATGGTGCTCTCATTCCAGGTCTCGAATCCTTCTTTCAATGCATAAACAATAATTTCTCCAGCATCATAGGTGCCAGATTTGAAAATTTGAAAACGAGCATCAGTAATAGGCTTAGTGATGCCTAACAAATCAAATTTAATATACGTTTTCGCTGTTTCGTACGTTCTGGAATCTCTGCGTTTGACAAATAGTGAGGGAGAAGTTCCGAAATTTTTAGCCACTTCGGTTCCATACAAAACATTGGCATCAGCTATTGGGGTAGTCAGGTCGGCCACTTGCGAGGGCTTGTCATTATCATCGAATATAAGAATATATCCATCATATAATCCATTGAATTGATCTTGAAAGCCATTTACTACCACCACGCCGTCAGCTTTTGCTGTTCCTACTACGGCATATCTATAGGTATTTCTGTCGCGTGCTATTTTATGCATTACATCTACGCCTGCAAGATGTGTTACAAATTTCCGGTTAGTACCATCAGCATTCATCGCTGTTTTGATTAAAGTACCCATACTCGCACCTGTTTCCCATGACTCCACGTCAGGAATGGCTGATACTCTTCCTAAATAGAATACATCGTTTTTATATGCTGGACATATACCAGTCCATTGGTTCCAGAAACTCCCGCCAGCTGGTTTCACTCTATGCGACCGAATCCAATTTCCATCTTTACCTAGCCGGCCAATAACACCCACACTGGTTGCACCCGAAAAGCCAGAGAAAGCATCGCCATCCTGAATGGATGCTGGTAATGTAGTATAGCTATTATAATACCCGCCATACATAGGTTCAACGACTAATACAGTAGCACCACCATCAGTATAAGCTGCTGTCAGAGCATTCCCCAATGAGTCAGTGGCTAATGAATATATCTGGCTATCAGAAATTAATCTGTTGATACCAATGGTTGCTTGAGGAAAATTATACACACCGTAATCATTGGCGTCAGTTCCTCTTTTCCAGTATTGAGTTTGTCCATCGCCAGAGTAGCAAAATAAAAACGGATCCTTGTAAGGTTCTAATCCGGTATGTCCCATAGCATATCCGCCTACATACACCAAATCGCCTTGCGGGCTTACAGATACTGCATTCGTTCTTGCTTTACCTGTCCAAGTATAATATGAAATATTCCACACATAGCCAGAAAGGTCTGGTTTTATTCTTGAGAGGTAATCAGTATTCGAATCACTCTTATCATGATTTACACACAGGTCACCATTCGGAAAAATATCAATATCATTGATGTCATAACCTGAATCGCCACCTCCTAAGTAAGTGGCGTTCAGTACGGTTGACCCGTCAAGCGAGATGCGTGCAATAGCAGGTTTTGTGCCTGGTACGTTATCTATTTTACCATCAAAGTTAGGAATAGAAGCAAATGAAGAATAAGCAGCTCCCACCATATATATACCATTGTTGGTAACTGCTAATCTAAGATTATCGGCCTTTGATGGCACCCTAAATGTTCCAAATGCAAAGCGAGAAAAACTCAAAACCGTTTTACCATCATTGCTTAAGCGCAAGATGAAAGGTGTTTGAGCTACAGTACCATCCGTACCAAAAATGTAGTTAGGTGCGCCATTCGGAATTACGATATCCGTACTATTGGTATATCCAAGTATGACTACTGTGCCGTCGTCAGCAAAAGCCACATCAAGAAAATCATCATAGCCAGTACCTCCAAAATAGGATGCAAAAACTCTGTTTGGAACTGCAAAACTGGGCGCATAAAAGGCGAACAATAGCACAGTTATTACACTGAAAATTTTTTTCATGTGATTATATATTTATGGCACTGATATTTTGATACTTGTATCTTTTATTTAACATAATATTTAGTTGACAAAATAATCAACTCCTTGTGTGTCCTAATCCTTTAGTTAGGTCATGGGGGTTTCATTTATTTATTTGGCAATTGTCAATTTTAATTTTTGCAGGTCTTTATCAGCCGACGAGCTACCCACCATAATCGCAAAATCGCCCGGCTCTACTATTTTCTTCAGGTTCAAATCATAATACTCCAACATTTCAGGGGTGATAGAGAATGATACTGTTTTCTGCTCACCTTTCTTTAACGTTATTTTTTCAAAACCTTTTAATTCTTTTACAGGGCGGCTAACACCGTATGCCACCAAATCGCGAATATAAAGTTGAACCACTTCCTCGCCATCATAGTTTCCTGAGTTTCTAACTGTAATCGAAACAGTAGCTTTTTCGGTTTTCGCCATGATAGTTTTATCCAACTTCAAATCGCTGTATTCAAAACGTGTGTACGAGAGACCAAAACCAAAAGGATATTGTGGCTCATTTCCACAGTCAATATACCTCGAATTGTAGCCCCTCAATTTGCCATCAAGATTGGGGCGGCCAGTGTTTTTATGGTTGTAATAAATAGGAACTTGACCCAATGTAATAGGGAAAGTCACTGCTAATTTTCCAGAGGGGTTGTAATCGCCAAACAAAACTTCGGCGAGTGCATCACCGGCTCTTGTTCCCAAAAACCAAGTTTCTAGAATTGATGGTGCTGAATCATTGATATTACCTAGAGTGATTGGTCGTCCATTGGTCAACACCAATACTACTGGTTTACCTGTTTTTAATATTTCTGCTATGAGTTGAGTTTGCATGCCAGGCAATTCAAGCGAAGTACGGCAATTTGCTTCCCCACTCATATTGGCGGACTCTCCAACGCAAAGCACTACAACATCGGCCTTTTTAGCCATTGAAACTGCATAAGCAATGCTATCTGTTTTATCATCATTAATATTACACCCTTTAGCATAAGTTACGTTATCAGAACCAATTTTATTTTTTATTCCTTGAAGAAAACTTACTGGCGACTGGTCGCCATACCACGCCCAGCAGCCATTCATCTCACTCTGAACGTTTGCATTAGGTCCTACAACCGCCACTTTAACTGTTTTGCTCAAAGGTAATACATTATTGTTTTTCAACAACACAATGGAGCGTTTTGCTACATCTAATGCCGTGGTAAGATTCTCCTTGCTTAACAGCACGGATTTTTCTTTCTGAACATCGCAGTATTTGTATGGATTCTCGAACAATCCCAATTCGAATTTGGCACGTAAAATTCGACGTACTGCCATATTCACTTGCTCTACATTTATTTTCCCACTCTCTACCAGTTGTTTTAATGTGTCTGGATAACATCTGTTTTCCATATCCATGTCGATATTGGCATTCATTGCAAAAATGGTAGCTTCGCCTTTGTCCTTTGCTGCTCCGTGTGTAACTATCTCTCCTATTGAATTCCAGTCTGAAACTACAAAACCTTTGAACCCATATTCATTGCGCAAAATGTCAGTAAGCAAAAATTTATTGCCTGAAGCCGGTGTGCCATTAAATTCATTAAAACTGCTCATTACCGTAGCCACTCCAGCATCTATTGCTGCTTTGTAAGGTGGTAAATAAATTTCTCGTAACAAGCGTTCAGACATGTCGGTGGTATTATAATCTCTTCCTGCTTCAGCATTTCCATAAGCAGCAAAGTGTTTCACACAAGCCAAAATAGAGCCATTGTCAGCTAAACTTTTCCCTTGAAAACCACGCACGCGCGCTTTAGCAACCTGTGACCCTAAATAAGGATCTTCGCCCGCACCTTCAGCAATACGCCCCCAGCGAGGGTCACGAGCAATATCCACCATGGGTGCAAAAGTCCAGTGCAAACCGGCTACCGACGATTCCAAAGCAGCTACCCTTTCGGCACTTTCTATGGCCGCCATATCCCAACTGCAAGCCGAAGCCAATGGAATAGGAAAAACTGTTTTAAAGCCGTGAATTACATCAAATCCAAAAAGCAAAGGAATTTTCATGCGCGATTCATTGACAGCCACTTCCTGCATCTTTCTTGTAATGTCTGCACCAGCAATATTCAAAATACTCCCGAGCTTTCCGGCTCGTGTCAAATCTACATTTCGAGGCTTAACCACCGAAGTATAGGTAGGGCCAGTAGGAACATTCGGATTAGCTACCTGTGTCATTTGACCAATTTTCTCTTCAAGTGTCATCAACTTCAACACTGAATCAACACGCTGTTCGATGGTTTTCTTAACCCGATTTGTAGGTTTTGGTTTTGCCGAAAGAACAGCAACGCCATTTACTAATAGTAATATTATCAATAACTTATGGATAGTTCTCATTTTTCTGTTTTTTTGTAATGGAATTAAATTTAAGTGCTATTTAATTTTTACTTCCGAATATTCATTCACTATAAAATCAGCATTCCCTTCTGAACTTAAACTTGTTGAATTTTCTATCAGCGCTTGTTTCACATTCTTAAATGCAAAGGGTTTGAATTCTACTTTATACGCTCCCGATTTTATTTCAGCATCATTCCCTTTAAAAAATGAGGGATTGTAAAGTCTGTTGGGACTAGTCAAAAGCTTACATTCAGCTGGCACAGGATAGCTAGGCCATATTGCTTTGAAATTGGATACTGTAAAACCAGTTACATTTTCCGCTACAATGGCTGCTCGCTGCGAGCGCACAAAAGGCATCCCATTGGCAAATCCAACTGATTTTATAATCTTTAATCCAGTCTCGTAAGGATCTTCGAGTAAAAAATATTCCAATGTAATGTCTCTAAATGTCACATTGGAGATAGATGTTTCGGGAATTGCACCCAACAAAATGCGCCCAGAAGTTCTGATCATCATATTTTCTATCAAAATATTACGAATGAATCCGGCTTTTTCCACAGGTTTGTCTTTCCCATAGTTAGGATGTTCCTTAATAGCAATGTCGTAGGTATTAGGTATTCTGTTGGCATGAATTTCAATCACTCTATCAAATGCCCAGCCAGAGTTAACTTGCCCTGTAAGTCCGCTAACAATAACATTTTCGATATTGCCACCCTCGATGGTGCGCAGGTCAATGGCACGGGAAGCATTTTTCACAACGCAATTGCTGAGTGTAATGTCTTTAAAATCTTTTCTACTTTCAAACCCCACTCGAAATGCCACACAATTAGTTTCAAAAATACAATTCGTCACGGTTATGCGTTCACAAGTTCTAGAGTCTTCCGTTGTCTTCAGTGCTATACAGTCGTCGCCCACCGAGATATAGCTATTGCTTACCGACACATCGTGGCTGCCCGTGATATCTAAACCATCGCTATTAGGGCCAAAAAGACTGTTTTTGATGGTCACTTTGTCCACCTTAACTACATCGCAATCGTACAAATGCAATGTCCAACCCGGTGAGTTCACAATGGATATATTTTCCACAATTACATTTTTACAGCCTTGAATTTCAACAAGTGGGCTTGGGCGATGCTCTATTTCGCGATAAAAGGAGTATTCGTTTTTGCGGGTGGGTTCACGGAATGCACTATCATTTCCATCGATTGTTCCACTACCATTGATAACAATATTTTCCTGATCTTTAGCTACAATAAAATGCCATGGCGTGCGGTCTTCGTGGTGTCCCCATGTCATGGTTACATAGTCTTTCAACTGCGAAGAACCTATCAATCGGGCTTTTGGCGACAAATGAAAAACGGTGTTGCTTTTCAAGAAAATAGTACCCGATACAAAATTTCCAGCTGGCACAATGATAGTACCACCCACTTTAGCCGCAGCATTTATTGCTTTTTGAATAGCGACAGTATTGAGCGTCTTACCGTCGGGCTTAGCACCGAAATCGGTAATTACGAACTCTGTTTTTTTAGCCGCATTTGCCAGCGTGCATATTAATAATAAGCAACTTACAACAATCTTTCTCATTTTTTTCTTTATTGGTGATAATTTGAATTTTATTTTACAATGTATAATTTGCATCCATGTCGTGGTATCAACACTTTGAAATTATCAGTCAGTTTTCCTATGTTTTTCTGTGTCCATGCATCGCGCAGGTGGAGTTTTGATTTCAGTCCCGCCATTTTAAAATTTACTTCAAAATTGCTTTCCTCACGGCCTAAATTATAAACTGCCAAGGCAAATCTTTTGCAACTCAATTCCTTTTTCCAAACTTGTACATCTCCTGTGGTATACATTAATTGGGCTTGTTTCCCCATTATATCCTGATTGATGGCAATCACTTCATCGTTGGTAATCAAGTTGAGGGTAAAACTGTCTAATTGTGCCAAATCGCAACCCAGCATCAAGGGTGCTGCGAGCATAGCCCATTGGGTGAAATGGGTATATTGCTCGTTGCAAGTCAGGCGCGACGAACGCAAGTTGGCTCCCCAGCCAAGTTTGCCCAGCACCAGCATGTCAGGGTCGTTCCAAGCTCCTGGGGCTGCATAAGGGTAAGTGGCATTTTGACGCTCAAAACCGATGGCTTTCATACTGTGCCAGGTGTCAATAATATCGTTGGTAGTGCGCCAAGTGCTACCACCAGCTTGCGAACCCCACTCCCATACATTGTCCAGACCATACTGACATATTCCCAATACGATATCTCTGTGCATGCTCTTTAGTTCGTTGCTTATTTGCACATAGGGTTTCATATATTCTACTCTGGTTTTTTCAGGAATTACGTTGGCATAAGTACACCAATCATACTTCAAAAAATCAATACCCCAACTTTCCCAGGTTTTTGCATCTTTGCGCTCGTAGTTCAAACTACCTATTTTATGCCCACAGGTGAACGCTCCTGGCGAGGAGTAGATTCCTAATTTCAAACCCTTGGAATGAGCATAATCAGCCAAAAGTTTCATGTCATTGAATTTCGAGTTCCAGTGCAAGGTACTATCTGCATTGCGTTGGTCGGCTTGCCATCCGTCGTCAATATTGATATAAGTCCAACCATGATTGGCAAGTCCAAATTTCTGAAATGCATCAATAGCATCCCGTACTTTTTCTTCACTCACCGCCATACCCCAAGCATTCCAACTGTTCCAACCCATAGGAGGCGTAAGAGCCAATTTGTCGCCTATGACTATGCTGTGTTTTGATATTACTTTGCCTTTGGAATTGGAAGCCTTCATGCGCACTTTGTACGTTCCAGCTTCAGCTACTACTCCACTAATAATATTAGTTTTCGGGTCGAATGCAAGTCCTTTTGGCAAGCCACACACTTGAATTTTCATTGGTTGCTTCCCCGTAATAGGTACTCTGAAAAGATAAGGCGAACCTGGGCGTGCAGCAGAAACTTGCGCCCCATTTATTTTGGGAAAATCAGACACAGGAGGCGTTTGCAAGTAGAGGGCTTCGGCTTGGTGATAATAAGCATGGGGTTTTTGACTGCCAGTGTAGGATATTGCTGCATTCACCCAATTTCCATGGTCTTGATTGGAACCATCAAAGGCATCGTGTGTAATGAGAGTTAGTTTCTTATATCCCACAAGCGATACATCTATCGGAAGAGCTTGCTGGTTGACACCCATTATAGGACTCCTAAACAAGGTGTCCTTATCGCCAAGTACAATAAAATAGATACTTGCGTAAGTCCCTTTGGATACATGATCGTCAACTCCAACCAAAGCCGTGAAGCGTTTACCCTCCATGTTTAGTAGTATCTCAATTTCGGAATAAGCATGGGTGCAAATTCCATTCTCGAACCTAACTTTATTGATGGATAAAGGTTCGTTGAGCAAATTGGTGTTGACATGTACCGTACTCCATCCCTGCTGCACCTTGGATAAATCCAAATCTCGCAGCCAAATCGTATTGTTTTGAGCCCCCGAAATGTTCGGGAAAATAAACAGGAAAATTATTAAAAAGTAGCGGAGCATCGTAATCGCTTTAATATTCAATTTATTTCGAACTATTTTTCTTCACTCCTTTTGCAAATTCCATTTTTTTTGTTTTCTCAAAAATAAAATTTCTATCGAGTGTAATGCCTGTGTTATTACCATCATTCACTTTCACAAAAATAGTGGTGGCAGCACTTGGAATACAATTTTGAATTAATGCATTTTTCACGCTATTCAGTTCAATAAATACACCCGAATTTGTTGGAGCCTGTGTACCTGTCAATTTATCAAGATTAAGATTTTCGACATTCTTGAACGTGAAAGCATTGTGCCACAAAGGTTCAACTTTATCTGCATACCAGTTTACCGACACATCTGTTAGTCGCAAATCCTTTACATTCACCGCACGGAATGCATCATCAGCACGTTTATCTATGTAGTTTTCGGGGTACATAAATAGTTGAACATTATTCAGTTGAATATTTTCCAAAGGCTTCCCGTCAAAACCTTCTAACTTACTTGTTCCCATGCCATGTGCAATTATATTGTTGAATGTGACATTGCGTATCTGTCCTATTTTTGAATCGGGGGTTCGCTTAAGCACCACCAGCCAAATAGGATCAGCATTGCCCCACCAGTTAAAATGGCGACGTGAACCTTCAATCATGATATTTGAAAACTGTATATTCTCTGCAATGGCTCCATCGCGTATCACGATGCTAAGTCCCCGGTTGGAATTTCTGATAATACAATTATTGAACGATATATATCGGAAATCGGCATGGCTTTCTGTACCTAATTTAATAGCTGTGGACGAAGATTGCAACACACAATTACTTACTACAACATTCTCACACGAGCGCGATTCCCCATGCAAAGCAGTTGTTTTAAGTACAATAGCATCATCGGCAGTTTCAACAATACAATCCGAAATAGTTACATTACGACATCCATCTATATCAATCCCATCAGCATTCACGCCTTTTTCCAAGTCCGAAAATATTTTAACCCCATGTATTGTCAAATAATCGGTCCATCGGGCATGCAAGGTCCAAAATTGCGAAGCAGTAAGAGTAATGTCGCGTACGGTAACAAAGGAGCAGTTTTCAAAATAAATCATGCAGGTATAGGGTTTGTAATGAAAAAAACGTGTCATCGGCACACCTGCTTTTCGGGCATTTTCGGTAATATCGCCAATAAAAGTATCCACCATATCCAACTCCCCCTTAAAATGAGTAGCAGCACCATTAATTGTACCCAAGCCCTCGATACTTATGTTTTTTGCATTTTCGGCATAAAGTAATACAGGGATTATATCGCCACTATTGTTTTGCGATTTTTTATAATCGTTGGTGTCTCTACTTGCAATGAGTGTAGCACCTGACTCTAAGTGAAACCGGACATTGCTCTTCAGAATTAAACCACCCGATTTGTATTCTCCGGGAGGAAAATAAACTCTTCCACCGCCTGCTTGGTAACATTTGTCGATAGCAGATTGGATTTTGGCAGTAGAAACAATGGAGCTGTCGGCAACTGTGCCAAAATCCATTACATTGAAATCAGCCGTATTATTGGCAGTTGCACTATTATATATAAGTGCAAAGAGGAATAATGAGAATGTTTTTTTCATTTTTAAATTATTATAAGTTTTTGATTACAAGCCAATTGTTTAGGTGCTAAATGCCTTTAATTTATTGTCAATAATAATTTTCGCTATTATTTTCCCAATAATTTCGATGTCCCCACTGGCGACTTCTATTTAGTCTAACCCTTAATAGCAACTCATGTGTGCCTTTGGAGTAATTACCCAAGCGACCAAAATTAACATCATAACTATACAAGAGTTTAATATTCTTATCAATATATACTCCTGCATGAGCTCCAAGCTGCTTTGCAGTGCTTAATGAAATACCTAATTGCAATGGGTCTGAGTCGTTATAATATTTTATGAATGTAGTCAAACTTCCTTCAAATTGGTATATGTTTACATTTTGAATTCCAGTAAGTCCATATCCGAAATTAAATAGATTATCAGTGTTGGAACGATAAAGCAAGTACAAAAAATTGGCATTATCATTTCTGTAAACTAAATTTGATTTGCTTGCCGAGAATACACTAAACATATTTTGAATTACTAAACCGGCACGAAAATTTTGGTTAGCAGCTTCAAAACCTAAATCGGAATCGAATTTAGTTTTATTGCCAATGGCATTGCTGACGGCAGGGTCAACTATGTTACCAGATTCAATTTTTGAAACATCGTAACCTAACGTAGAGACAGTACCTGCTAAACCAAAATTCAATCTCCAAGCATCGAAATCAATTACGTAGGAATACGACAAAGATATGTCAGTTAGGGAAGTATAACCAATTTTATCTTGAATAAGTTTCAACCCAAATTGCGTATTAATGGCATCTACATAAATTACAGCAGTGCCAAGTATTGTTTTTGGTGCTCCATCCACACCTACCCATTGATTGCGATAAGCTAAACTAAACTCCGATGAATACTTCCGCCACATCACTGATGCTGGATTTACTTGATACGCATTGTCCCAGTAATTGGTCATTCGAATATTTGATTGGCTCATTAAACTCTCAACAGAAACAAAAACGATTAACAGTAATAATAATTTTCTCATTATATTTTCAGTAAATAAATTGTTGGTTTGTTGGCTAATGGCTTATATGCAAAAGTGCATATAAACCATTTCTCAATCATTATTATCTCAAAACGGTTACATATCCTGTCATTTTCTTGACACCTAATGCTGTTTTGTAATTGATTACATAGAAGTAGGTTCCGTTGGATACCTGCTTGTTTTTATACTTTCCATCCCAGCCATTAATCCCATCATATAGTTCAATACCATCACGATTAAATATTTGCATAGTATATCCTGCCATAAATACATCATTAACTCCATCGTCATTTGGTGTAAAAGTATTGGGTGCTTTATCCAGTGTAACCCATAATGATTTCTTGGCTGTTTCGATGCATCCGTGAGGATTGGTTACTTCTAAATTAATTTCAACAGTTCCATTTGTAGCTAATGAAGATTGATAAATATGAGATAAATTATTTCCGACTTCAGTATTTCCATCTCCAAAGTTCCATGAATAAGTGGAATTTGGAATCGTATCCGACCACACCAATACTGGGTCACCACCAAACTGTATAGCTTCTTTATCTGAGTATATTTTATATTTATAAGTAGAATACGCTAAGGCCTTTACCGCCACCCTACTCGGACTTGTTCTATTTGTAGACTTCTGATAACCTTCGGCATAATAGGTAGTCCCAGACTCTAGCAAAGTAGAATTTTCTAATAAACTACCTCCAGTAGCTGCTGTCCACCATCTTATTTCATAGCCAGTTGCAATGGAAGCTTCCAAATCTTCAATACTAGCAGGAAAACATTTTGACTGCTCAGCTACTGCTGTAGGTACAGGAACCCCGGCTAACACATTGATTACCCCTGTTTTGCTAGCTGTAGAACAACCTCCAGTTAGGGTTACCGTATAATTAAATACACCTACAGCTGATGGAGAACCACTAATTGTAACCGTATTGCTCGACCAACTTCCGGCAACCCCAGCAGGTAACCCACTTACGGTAGCACCTGTAGCACCAGTTGAAGTGTACGTAATAGTTGTTATTGGATACATCTCTGTTACTATTTGGTTAGTTGTAGCCGCAGCCGAACTTAATACAAGTGTATTTGCTGGGTTAACAACCAATACACCACTAACAGAACCACTATTACTACCACCAATTAAGTTGATGGTGAAATTAAATGTTCCTGACTGCGTAGGCGTACCCGAAACCCTGACTTGATTTGCAGCCCAAACCGCAGTTACGCCAGATGGCAATCCTGTAGCACTTGCGCCAGTAGCATTAGTTGTTGTATAAGTCAGTAAATTTATGGCTGTATTTACACACAATGACTGATTGTCTGTACCAGCAATTGAACTCAGGGTAATAGTATTTTCTACAACTTCTAACGAGAAAGTGGTATTCACATCACCACCAGTATTGCTTGCTGTTATTGTATAGCTTGTCAGTGGTGACAATACACTGGCTATTCCAGTTATTCTACCATTGCTGGTATTAAAGCTCAAACCTGTTGGTAAACTTAAATCAATAGAATAGCTATCCACCACACCCGTAATTACAGGCAATGCGTTTATTACTGTTACGCCTTTGTAAGCTTTAACAGATGATGGATTATATGTAAATGAGACGGGCAATGCATTTTTTACTGTTAACCTAAAGTTAGCAGTGGTACTTCCGCCCGTATTGGTAGCTGTAACTGTAAAGTC
>CAZEEN010000017.1:0-31026 GCA_964511115.1 uncultured Paludibacter sp.
TAAGCTGTACTTTCGATAAATTCATAGTCAGTAATTGCTTCTTACGGGAAGCAAGCATCATGATGGCATAATTTCCATCAGCCTGAAAATAAACAATATCTTCAGGGTTTACCTGAATAAGTTCGTCGCGTGAATTAAAAATCAAACTGTCCATAAATATTTAAATTTCAAGGAAATGATAAAATAAAATTCCGCTCTCTTCGAAGCATAAAATCTCACATAAAACGCTGAAAGTTCGTCTTTAGACTACGCACTGCTAAAAGTATTGCGGTGGCTATCGGGTCTAGCTTTCCATATTAATTTTAAAAATGCAAGCTACAGTTAATTGAGCTATGCTTTAAAGTAAGTAAAGCTAGTTGAATTCCGCCCCGCAAATATAAACATAATATTTCACCTTTTTAAGCACTTTATAATTCAATTTTGTCATTTTTCAAGGCCATTTTGCACCCACCGCACTGTGAAATCTAGCGTTGCTTTTTCGCTTTCAAACGCTCATACTATTTATCATTTGATTTTTTCAATATCCCTTGTTTGGCGTTTAGTGTGGTAATGGCTTTTTCACCGGTTTTGGCTTCCAATTCCATTCGGGCATTTCGGGCAACTTCACCTCCTTGTTTCGCTACATCGGCGTGTTCGTCCATAGTTTCGGGGTTTGTTACTTCCGATATTCGCTTGGTTGAAAGTTCGGCTAACATGTTTAATACCAGCTCAGTATTGGTCATATTGTCGCGTAGACTCTCCTTCTTTAAGCCTTTAAACTTTTTGTATTCTTTGGCTGTTTTGTCTGCCCATGTTTTGTAAATTATATCCGTAAGTGTTGCAAAATGCACACCTTCTTCCAATCCTCTGGATTTCCACTCGTCGGTTAATTCTTTTCGAATCTCAATGGTCTTAATCCGTTGATTTATCCAATTGTCGGAATAACCCAATCTCTTGTAATCCATCATCGCTTGGTTTATCGATATTTCAGGATCCTGCATTTGGTCTAAACGTTCTTTAGCAACCTGTGCAATCCATTGCTTAAATGGCTCAGCTTTAGGCGATGGTATTGACTGTATTAACCGAAAAAGTTGTTCGGTAGAGGCTACATCGGTTAGGTATTTTTTACCATCGGCAGCGAGCATTTTCAGTTGTCCGATTTTTTCGGACAACTGACTTCCTTCAGTTAAAAGTTTCTTTTTCAGGTCGTTCCAGTACTTACGGGGGCGTTCGGTCTCTGTTAAAACCTCAATTACATCTATTATTGAAAAAAACCACTCTTCGGTTTCGTCGTCCCACACCGTACGGACTTTTTTTTCTTCGAAAATCTGAATTTTATTTTGCATAAAAGGTATTATTTCATCTGTATATGTTTATTTTTTTTAAGGTCAGATGGAACTCACACATAAACATGCCCTTGTGTCTCAAAGTTAGTTTGTCGTGTTCGTTTCAGGTTTTTATTTTTTTTCTTTCACCCCGCAAATATAAACATAATAATTCACTGTTTTAAGGAGGTTGTAAATATATTTTGTCTATTATTTCACTATTGGAATTAAGGTAGTACCTCCACGATTTTTTCTCAGGGGTAGCGCCCCGTTATATTTGTAGATAAGGATGTGAGCAAAGCACATTAAGGGTAGGAGACCCGCAATATGTTTTATGTAAAGGCTGTATAGATATTGATATTTGGCTACGCCGATTTTCAATTCGGGTCTCTGACCCTAAAAAACGTGGCGTTTGGTATATTCTACAAATAGCATCGGGTCTCCGACCTTAAAAATAGTTGCGCTTAGAAGTATTTTTACCTCGCAACTATAAACAGAATTATTCACCTTCTTATTTCAATAATTTCCGTTTTTCCACATCCTGTAAAATGCTGATTGGTTGTTCAGAACTGCCTATTTTTAAACCCCTCGAATTCGAGGGATTTAAAAATTGTAAGTTAAAAATTACGAAGAAATTCAGAAACATCCAACTTATTTATATCCGTAACGCTAGTATCAATTATCAAATCGGATTTGGCAGCCATTTCGGCGTCGGAGAGTTGGTTGTTGATGCGCTCGAGCACTTGGCTTTCAAGTATTCCATCGCGTTTTATAACACGCTGTATGCGAATTGCTTGTGGAGCAGTTACCAGAATGATTTTATCCACTAATTTATGAAATTCGCCTTGAAAAAGAATGGCACATTCCAAAAATAGTATTTGCTCGCTATTGTGTTTTTGAGCCCAAGCTTTAAAATCGGCACGTACGGCGGGGTGAACAATAGCGTTTAGTTTTTGGAGAAGTTGGGGTTGTTTAAAAACAATATCGGCAATGTATTTTCGGTTCAATACATTGTCGGTATATGCTTCGGCTCCAAAAAGCGCGCTGATTAGTCGACGAATTTCGGCACTTTCGTTTTGTAATCGGCGGGCAGCACTATCGGTGTCGTAAACAGCATAACCTGCTTCACGAAGTCGTTTGGACAAAGTAGATTTGCCACTACCAATACCGCCTGTAATGCCAATTATCATAAAAAGGTAGAAATTAGAAGGTAGAAACTAGAAATTAGAAAATGGAAATTATGCTTTAGTATTCAATTTTTTAGAAATAATATGCCAAAGCCCACTGAAAATTGTTATATATCGATAGGGATAATAAAGCAAATACAGCTTTTCGTTTCGAATATTGTATTTATCCATCATGAAATTTTTTGGTGGAAAAAATAAGTGAATCAGATACTTCGCAATATCTTTCGGACTTGACAATAATCGCAGGTTATTGATATGTCCGGGAATTGCTGTTTTGGCAGGTTCGGTATATTTATAACCCTGTAAATACAAAATAAATTTATTTTTATGCTTTATTTTCACGCATTTTGAATATTTATCCAATATATTCAATGGAATTTTATTCATTTGGAAAAATTCGTGCACCAATAATAAATAGCGAAATACAATTTCGGTTACCCCGTAAGCTTCACATAATTTTTCGAATGACTTCGAATAAAAATCATCCTGAACTGTATCGACTAAATTTGCCAAATCCAAAAATGAGGAGAAATTGATATTTCCTTCTTCGAAATGCTTGTGAGCGTGTACCGCAATATGGATAAGTTGATGCATAGTATCGAGTGCAAAAACGTTACTACCATTAATTACAGCAGGGATTTTTGTTGCAAAAACACGGTCGACATTCACATTGTATTTTTCACCGCCTCGATGCAATTTAACGTGCAGCTCTATCGAAACGCCGTTGAGCACCATTGGCGGCAAGTGAACATAATCGGACTTTTGACGAATGAAATCGCTTACAGGAATAGCCTCTTGGTATCGATAACCAAGCGATTGCAAAATCTCAACCGCTTTCAAGGTTTTATCAGGTCTGATTAACAAGTCAATATCGCTAAACTGACGCAGACCAATTTCTTCGTATAAATGTTCCGATAAATATATGCCTTTCAAAGCAACAACTTCAATTTCAGCACTATGTAATGCATTTACTACATTCGAAAAATGACCGAATAGTAGCAGACTACGATTCATTGTGAATAAATAAGCCTGCTCAATTTGAAGAAATATTTCGTTCGGTATGAGACTTTTATTTTTCAATAAAGGCATTTTTTTAACAACAAATCCAGAAACGCCTCGCTTAATTACCTGAACTGCAAAGGCATCCCAATCAGATATTTGTAGTAAACACGCATCAATTTCAGCCATATCGTGAGCCGAGGCTCTAAGCTTCGATACCAGCAAAATCAATTTGTCGGTAGGCGAAAGTGATATATTTGAGTGTTTAAACGACATTAAACTAATTGAATATTAAATAAATAGCTTTAAATACAACTCTAAAATTTAAAGTACAAAGATACTATGAAAAAATGAGTTATTTCTAAAAATCGTACGCTAGTCCAAAATTACGAAAACTTTTAATACTTTTGTGTTGTAAATGATTTATTTTAAAATTTATATAAACCAATATTTATGCAAAAAGACAGTCGGTTAGCGTGGGGTATTTCGCTCCTCACATTTGGTGTACTTTTTCTAATTCGTCAGTTAAATATTCTTCCTGTAGAATTAGCTGATATGCTTTTTAATTTTAAAAATTACCCACTTATTTTGGGTCTTATTTTTCTACTAGCTCACAAAAACAAAACGCCCGGTTTGGTACTAATTGTAGTAGCCATTATTTTCCGATTATCCGACATTATTCGCTTAACCGAACATATTTCTGATTTTATATGGCCTGTTTTACTGATAGTTGCCGGTGGAATAATGGTTTTCGGCGTTCTTAAAAGCAAAAAATAATACAACTTAAAGTTCATGAAAATTGTTATCCTTGGTGCAGGAAATGTAGCCACACATTTAGCATGGGCTTTAAAAAACATCGGTCATGAAATCAGTCAGATTTTTAGTCGCACGCAACTTTCGGCTGCAACCTTGGCACTACAACTCGATACCGATTATTGCGCCTCACCAGCACTTTTAAAACAAGCCGATTTGTATATTTATGCACTTTCGGACAATGCTCTCGAAGCTGTAATTAGCGAAGTAAATATTCATTCAGGTATCCATATTCACACTGCAGGAAGCGTAAATATGAATATCTTTGAAGCTAAATTTGATAATTTCGGCGTTTTTTATCCGCTACAAACTTTTTCGAAAAATAAAGATGTTGATTTCGGAGACATTCCTATTTTTGTAGAAGGAAATAACAAAAATGTTACAGATAAGCTTTTCGAATTAGCTAAAAGTCTGACAAACAAACCATTCGTAGCCACATCCGACCAACGCATCCGACTGCATATTGCAGCGGTTTTTGCCTGTAATTTTAGCAATTATTTTTACACCTTGGCATCGGATATTTTAAAAAGAGAATCCATTCCATTCGATATTTTACATCCGCTTATTCAAGAGACAGCATCTAAAATCCAAACGCTTACACCTATTGATGCACAAACTGGTCCAGCCCGACGAAATGACACCGATACCATGCAAAAGCATTTAGAAATGATTGAAGATGAAGATTTAAAGAAAATATATTCCGATTTAAGTATACGAATATCGGAACGTTACAAGAAATAAAACCACAGTTTTGAATTATTGTACTCCCAATTGCCGATTTATATTTTCAATTTCTTTATTTCGTTTTTCGAGCGATTCGCTGTATTGGTAAATAGTCAAATAATAGTTGTAATCCATTACAGGCGCCGATTCGTAAACAGATAATGATTTTTTCACATTTTCAATTGCTTTCGGCATATTCCCGTTAATTTCATGTGCGACAGCAATATTATATAATAATTTAGCCTGCGTAGGAACATTCGACTTCAATAAACCTTTCTCCCAAATTGCAATTGCGGCAGTCCAGTTTTTTACATATACTGAGTCTAACCCATGCTTTATACTCTTATTTTGGGCATTAAAAAAATACCTATCCTCTTTATCCCACCACGGAACAAGTTTTTTCATCATAGTTTGTCCTACATACAAAGCGCCATCAATCAGAGCATTGTATCTGTTTGGCAAAGCTTCTATGGCTTTTTTACGTTGATACGATTCGGCATCCCAATAAATGGTATCTTTAAAACTAAACGATTGAGTTTTATTTAGTTTTGGATACGAAACGCTCCAAGTAGTTTCGTAATTTGCTTCGAGCAAGGCATAGAAAAAATTACCTTCGTAATCGTAATAATCAGCAACACGGTCGTTCACCTTAATTTTATCGAGCGATAAAACCACATCGGCATTGTAAAGCAGCGACATAAATTTTAAGGTGTCCAACTTTGGTGAAGTCGCATTCAAAAAACCACCTCCAACATTTACTGATGATAAATGGATATTCGTTTCAGGGAAAAAATCATTCTTCTGAAATTCTTCATTTACCACACTCAGGCAAAATATTGCAAGACTGTCGGTATTTAGCGAAACACTTTTTTTCTTTTCGCCATACAATTCATTTGTATGTCCGTAACTCACGGGTTGAGGAATTGAATTATTGAGAATCAACAAACTTTTGGCATCCTTTTCGAAAATGACATTCGCAGGTCGCAACACATCGATACTTGTGTAAAGCATAGTTGTACAAGATGTTGCAAAAATTGCAAACAGCATTAACAAGGCAAAAATAAACTTTCTCATACTTTTAAAATTCAATTTGAAAATTATCGTAAGATAAAAAAATATTATCAGGTAATGTACGTTCCACGTCGGCATGTTTCCCTGCATCGTGACTAAAATGCGTAAAATACGTTTTTCGAGCACCAATTTTACCAGCCAAATCCACTGCTTCATCCAGCGTTAGGTGTGAAATATGTGTTTGCACACGCAACGCATTCAATATTAAAACATCCAAGTCGCGGAGATGTTCAAAAGCAGCTTCAGGCATTGTTTTCACATCGGTTAAATAAGCCATTTTTCCAATTCTAAAACCCAAAATAGGCAACGAAGCATGCATAATCCGTATAGGTTGAATCATCAACTTACCTATATTAAACGCATTTTCGTTAATATTATTGAGTGTGATTTTTGGAACACCCGGATAAAGTTTATCGCGAAAACAATAAGGCATGGCACTCATTATATGTTCGTTTACACGCTTTTCGGCAAAAATTGACACATTTCCATAAGGTCGAACATCATCAAGACCGCCAATATGGTCGTAATGCTCATGTGTGAGTAAAATAGCCGAAAGTTTATCAAAACCATGCGACAACATTTGCTGACGAAAATCGGGACCACAATCAATCAATATATTTTGTTCGTCGGCTTCAATCCATACCGAAGACCGTAATCGCTTATCGCGCTGGTCGGTCGATGCGCAAACTACACATTTACAAGCTATTTGCGGAATGCCAGTTGAAGTCCCTGTTCCCAAAAAAGTAAGTTTCATCGCTAAAAAATTATAAGTTCATGCGTATGCGCCAATGTTGCGGATACAAATTATTGCAACGGTTGCCAATATTTTTAACCCAACCGAGTGCTAAACCTTTGAATGTTATCAATAAATAGCCAATTTGCGCTTCGGGCAAACTAATTGCTTCCCGTTTCAAATAAGCTATTGCCGTTTCGTAATCCACATCAACACTTGTACATGTTGTTAAATCCAAATTTTTTGACAGAGCAAACTGATGTGAAGGTATAAAATCCTTTCCTTTTACTTCGAACAATTCTATTCCCGCCATTAGACAGTTAAATTTGGTTCGAATAAATAGCAATTCGTTGACTTGTTGATTATTAAAAGCAACTATTTTAGTATCAATATTATAAAACACATAATTATCAGGTTGAATCAATTGAATTGGCAATACATTGCTTTCGATTTTTTTAGAAATTTTATCCGGTTGAATTTTGAATTTTGGCGTGTGTAAATTTCCTGCTTCTTTTCGCATTACCGAAATAAAAAATCCTTCGCCTCTCACCTTATGCGGATAAAAACGATATCCACCATCGGTTTCGACAATTGCTGCATTTTCGACATTTAGTTTGATGAGTTCAGCGCCAAGTTCGTTGCAAATCCACGTTACATTCTCCTCGTTCTCCTCGCGGTTATAGGTGCAAGTGCTGTAAACCAATATTCCACCCGGCTTCAAAGCATCCCATACATCGTTCAAAATTTCACGCTGTCGGTTCACGCAATTCATCACATTTTCCACCGACCATTCGCTTATCGCATTCGAGTCTTTGCGAAACATGCCTTCGCCGGAACAAGGAGCATCAATCAAAACCGCATCGAAATAATGATCTAACTGTGCAAAATCAGCTGCCGCGTTGTTAGTTACAACCACATTCGGATTGCCCCATTTTGTTAGATTTTCGGCTAATATTTGTGCCCGCTGACGAACTATTTCGTTGCTAACGAGCAAACTACTAGCAGATAACGACTGCGAAAGCAAGGTTGATTTACCTCCAGGTGCAGCACACAAATCGAGAACACGTTCAGCATTTGCAAAACACTGTTTTACAGCCTGATACAAAAACATAGAACTTGCTTCTTGTACATAATACGCACCACCATGCAACAATGGGTCGGCAGTGAATAATGGTCTTTCGGTGAGATAACAACCTGAATCGCACCAATTAACCCTTTCACCAACGGGCTGATAATCGGTTTTGTTATTTAGTCGAATACTTGTTGGCGAAACGGTATCGAGAGCCTTTTCGAATGCCGGATATTCGTCATTCAAAACCTGTCGTGTTCGCTCAATAAATTGTTCGGGTAATACCATTGAAGAGGTTACGAGTTACGAGTTACGAGTTATGAATTACGAATTACAAGTTATTTACAATTTTGCGTATAGTTTCAGCATATTCAGCCTCAGTCAGATACGTTTTTTGTGGATTCATTTCGAAAATACTACCATAACCTAATCCATCTATATATTTTGGTACCAAGTGAAAATGCAAATGCGGCAATTTATCGGAATAGGCTCCATAATTGATTTTAGCTGGTGAAAATGCTTTTTGAATGGCAGTAGCTACTTTACAAACATCAGCCATAAAAGCATTGCGGTCATTTTCGTTCAGTTCAAAAAGTTCGTTAACATGGTCTTTGTAAGCTACAACGCAGCGACCCGGATGACTTTGTTCTTTAAATAAAAACAGAGTTGAAACTGACAAATCGCAAATTTCAATCATCAAACTTTTTTGTAACTCATTTCGCTGGCAATAAAGACAGTCCATAGATTTATCCATATTCATTTTTAAGAAATTAATTTGTAACTAACATAAAAAAGCAGTGATAAGAAATTCATCACTGCTTTTAATTTTTTTAATCAGATTCGACTTAGTTTTTATGATCTTCTAAAATACGAAGAGCAATATCCAAAATCTGAGTGTCGTCCAACATTACTAATCCACCATCAGGTCCTGGCTCAATGTGCATACCGCAACTTTTACCATCTTTAAAATTGTGACCTCCGAAATAATTACGTACCGTTTCTTTTTCCAGACCAAGTTCGTCTGCGATCTTGGTCATACTTCCGCTTGGGAGCGAATCTTTTACTTTACGTAGTTCGTTGAATGTTATCGTTTTAGTCATGTCAATAAGTATTAGAATATTAATAATAATAGTATGTTTTTTCGTGCCATAAACTTACAACATTACAATGAAATTACAAAATAATTTAACATTATTTTAAAGTAACGTTGCACATAAAAATCTAAAATCAACTTATATATCTGAATTTCAGTCAATAAGCAATTAGATGTTTCGATAAAATTCTACTATTGTTTCAATGCCTTTGAAAAACATATCCACCGGAAAATTTTCGTTTGGCGAATGAATAGCATCCGATTCCAAACCAAAGCCCATGAGAATTGGTTTTACCTGCAACGTTTTTTCGAAAATTGGAATTACACCTATACTCCCACCCCTGCGTACCGGCAAAGGTCGTATGCCAAAAACTGTTGTATATGCTTTTTCTGCTGCTTTGTATGCTGCCGAATCGATTGGACAAACATAACTTTCGGCTCCGTGCAAAAACTGAATATCAACTTTAATATGTTCGGGTGCAATGCTTTTTAAATGTTCGGCTACCAGAGTGGCAATGTCATGACTTACCTGATTGGGAACTAAACGAGCTGAAAGTTTTGCAAACGCTTTCGAGGGTAAAACGGTTTTGGAACCTTCGCCGGTATAACCTCCCCAAATACCACAAATATCCAATGTTGGTCGAACACCAGTACGCTCAATGGTACTAAAACCCTTTTCACCAAAAAGCCTATCTACTTGTAAATTAGCCTTGTATGCCGCTTCATCGAAAGGAATTTGCGCTATTAATTCTTTTTCAACAGCAGAAATTTCCTGTACTTTATCGTAAAAATGCGGGATGGTAACGCGGCCATCGGCATCAGTCAGCGAAGCAAGCATTTTCGACAATTCGTTGATTGGATTTGCTACTGCGCCACCAAAAATGCCCGAATGTAAATCGCGTGAAGCACCTGAAACCTCAATTTGCCAATATGCCAAACCACGAAGTCCGGTTGTAATACTCGGCATATCGGCGGCAAGCATGCTTGTATCCGACACTATTATTATATCACAGGCTAGTAAGTCTTTGTTTTCGGCACAAAAAACCTCCAGACTAGGTGAGCCAATTTCCTCTTCGCCTTCAATCAAAAATTTCACATTGCATTTCAACTCTCCCGAACTCAAAACATATTCGAAAGCTTTTGCGTGCATAAACGATTGTCCTTTATCATCATCGGCACCACGTGCAAAAATATGCCCATCGCGCACTTCGGGTTCAAAGGGCGGACTTACCCACAAATCGAGGGGTTCGGCAGGCATCACATCGTAGTGTCCGTATATTAATATTGTAGGAAGTGAGCTATTCACTAACTTTTCGGCATAAACAACCGGATTTCCGGCAGTAGGCAAAATATCCACTTTATCAACTCCAGCTGCTAAAAGCAACTCCTTCCAACGATCCGCACATTGAATGATTTCGGGCTGGCGATGGGCATGAGCACTTACACTAGGGATACGAATCAATGAGAATAATTCTTCGAGTATACGCGTTTTGTGTTCGTTTAAATAAGTTTTTGTTTCCATAAATACTGCTTTTGTTTTATAAAATGAAACAGTTTATAATTGAATTTTGTTTATGAATTGTATTTTTTTTAAAAAACTGCAATCAACCTTTGGCATTAAATAAGTAGCTATACCTCGATATAAATCGGAGAATTTTGATATAACGGAATGCAACATGGAAACTTTAAAGGTATCAAAGTTTCCAAAATGCTAATTGTATACTATTCATAAACTGACACTTACACGTATTTTAAGTTATTTAACAAAATTATTTCGAACATTAATAGCGTTTATATGTTTGAATTACTGTAATTTTGCAATCCGAATTTCGAATAATAATTAATGAGTAATTTAAAACAAAATATCACACATACAGCTTCGAAGCTATTTCATCAATCTGGTGTGCGAAATATATCGATTGATGAGGTTTGCTCTGCATTGCGCATTTCAAAGAAGACTTTTTACCAGCATTTTCAACAAAAAGAAGATTTAATAGGAGCAGTAATTGAAGAAAATAAGCAACAACATTTTGAGAAATTCGAAAAAAATTTACGAAACAAAAATGCCATCGATTCGCTAATTTTTATAATCAAGGAATTAAAGAAAAATTCGGACTGTGAGCCCCATCAATTGTGGTTCGACATACAGAAATATTATCCAAAGATATTTGACAAATACGAAATAATGAAACTGGAAGCTGTACGAATAGGATTTGAACAAAATTTGATTCAAGGCATCGAAGAGGGGTATTATCGCCAAAATTTGGATATTGAATTAACTTCGTTTTTTCACTCCGTACAAATGAAAACAACTTTTGAGATGATGCAGGAAAATCAGAAGAAATATTCGAAAAAGCGCATGATGGATTTTTATATCGACCTCATAATTCACTTAATTGCAAACGAAAAAGGATTAAAATATTTGGAGGAAAACTATTACAATGAGGAGAAACAAAGTTAAAAACCTGTCATTCAGCCGCCTAAAAGCGTCATTTATCAAATTTAACTCTAAATTAAAAATGAAATACAAATAACTTTGCAAAATATTGAACTGAAATTTAAACAGATATGATAATGAAGAAAACTTTAACAACACTCTTAATTTTTTGCCTTGTAGCACTTGCAGCTTCAGTCAAAGCAAACGATACGTTGAAAATAAGCTTGAAGCAAGCCATTGAAATTGGGCTTAGCAAAAGTCCGACGATAAAAATTGCGGACAAGCAGTTAGAGCGTGTCGACTATTCGAACAAAGAAAAAACGGCTGCATTGTATCCGAATATTTCGGCATCGGGCTCGTACCAACGTGCACTTAAAAAACAACGCATGTTTTTCTCGTTTCCGGGCATGCCAGTAAACCCAGATGGTATTGAGGTAGGCCAGGACAATACTTTTGTAGGTGGCATTTCAGCCTCATTACCCATTATTTCGCCAACATTATGGGCAACACTAAAAATGAATGAAGTGGACTTGCAAATGGCAAACGAAACAGCTCGCTCGTCGGAAATAACCCTGCTAAATCAGATAACGAAAGCATATTATACCATATTAATGATGCAGGATTCGTATTCGGTTTTCGAGAGCAACTATAAAAATTCGGAAGCAAGCACCAGCATTATTGCCAACAAATATAAATTGGGTAGCGTATCGGAATTTGAATGGTTACGTGCCGATGTCCAACTGCGAAATGCCCTCTCAAACACAATTTCGGCTGAAAGTGGTGTAGAAATGAGCAAACTACAACTTAAAACATTGATGGGACTTGATTTGTCGACCGAGATAAAACTCGAAGGCAACTTAAGCGAATATGAACAAGCGCTTTATGGCGAAATGTTGGCAATTGACACTACCCAGCTTGCTAAAAATACTGATTTAAAACAATTTGATTTGCGATTGGAGCAAATGAAAAAATCGATAGAAGTTCAAAAATCGACATGGCTTCCATCATTGGCTGGTAGTATTAATTATCAATATATGTCGATGGCAAACGATGATATAGCACTTGCAAATTACCGTTGGTTTCCTACTTCGAATGCTGCAATAAGTCTTTCGATTCCTATTTTTCAGGGAGGAGCAAAACAATACAAATCGAAACAATTGAAATTGCAAATGGACGAAATGAACTTGCAAAAAGTAAGTTTGAAGAAAAATTTGGAATTACAGGCTAATATATACGTCGACAATATGAAAAAGTCGATAGATAAAATTCAGTCGAACAAAAAAGGCTTAGTACAAGCCGAAAAAGCAGTAACTATTTCACGTAAAATGTACGAAGAAGGCGTTGCTACATTTTTAGATCTGTCGAACTCGGAACTGAATCTTCTTCAAGCCGGACTTTCGTACAACCAATCAGTTTTCGACTTTATTTCGGCCAAAGCTGATCTTGAAAAACTTTTAGGAAAATCAATCAACAACTAATAAAAAAAAACGCAAATATGAAGAAACTAAATTTATTACCAATTCTAATTCTTTCGATTGTATTGGTTGCATGCGGTAAAAAACAAGATGTTAAAACCGAAAATAAAGAGCTGAAAACTAAAGTAAAAACAGCTATAGTTGAAACTCGGGATGTGCCTCAAAACAACGAATTTACGGCAACAGTTGAGCCCGAAGTAAAAAACAACATTGCTCCGGCAACTCCGGGGCGTATTCGCAAAATTATGGTCGAAGTAGGTGCACGTGTGTCGAAAGGTCAGAAATTGGCACAAATGGATAATGTAAACTTATCAAACTCCGAAGTGCAAATTGAAAACTTACGCCGTGTTTACAAGCGTGTTTCTGGCCTGTTTGCAGTAGGTGGAGCTTCGCAACAGGAGTTGGATAACGCCAAACTACAATTAGATGTTGCAGAAACCAATTTGAAAAACTTAAGCGAAAACACCTTTTTATTGAGCCCCATATCAGGTATGATTACTGCACGCAATTACGACGAAGGCGATATGTACAACGGACAAATGCCGCTTATGACCGTGATGCAAATTTCGCCCGTTAAATTAAAAATAAACGTTACAGAATCGTTCTATTCGAAAGTAAAAACAGGAATGCCTGTTGAAGTGAAAGTGGAAGTTTTTGGCGACGAAAAATTTAGTGGTAAAATAAGTCTTATTTATCCAACTATAGATGAACGTACACGCACATTTGGTGTGGAAGTAAAAATTAATAATAACAACGGAAAAGTTCGCCCGGGAATGTTTGCCCGCGTAAAAATGAATTTTGGAAACATAAAACATGTAGTTGTGCCCGACATTGCAGTTGTTAAACAATCGGGCTCGGCCGAGCGATTTGTATATGTATATGCCGATGGAAAAGTATCGTACCGCAAAATAGAACTCGGACAACGCTTAGGTGCTGAATACGAACTGCTTTCGGGTGTTGAAAATGGCGAAGTGGTTGTTGTATCGGGACAATCGAAACTAAACGATGGTGTAGAAGTGGAAGTGGTGAAATAGAAATGTTTCGTGTTTCACGTTTTGCGTTTCGTGTTAATTTTCTATTTTCAAATTTCTAATTTTTCAAATTTCTAATTTCTAACTTCTAACTTTTAAAAGACATGAGTTTATACGAAAGTGCTGTAAAAAAGCCGGTTATGACTACGCTCGTTTTTGTGGCTGTAGTTATTTTAGGACTTTTTTCATTAAATAAATTACCTATTGACTTGTTACCAAATATAGAAACCAATACTATTATGGTATTGACTACCTATCAGGGTGCAAGTGCTGCTGATATTGAAACAAATGTAACGCGTCCGTTAGAGAACTCGTTGAATACGGTTTCGAACCTTAAAAACATCAAATCCGTTTCGCGCGAAAATCGCTCCATGATTACCTTGGAGTTTAATTATGGCGATGATATTGAAGCGTTGACAAACGATGTGCGTGATAAATTGGACATGGTTCAATCGTTTTTACCCGAAGGCGTTCAGGATCCTATTATTTTTAAGTTTAGTACCGATATGATTCCGGTAATTATGCTTTCGGCAACTGCCGAAGAAAGTTTGCCGGCATTATACAAAATACTTGATAATAAGGTAGCTAACCCACTTGCCCGTATCGACGGTGTTGGTTCGGTTTCTATTACTGGAGCTCCAAAACGTGAGATTCAGGTATTTATCGACCCATTGAAATTAGAAGCTTACAACTTAACAATCGAAGGGATTTCGCAAAACATACGCCTCGAAAACGTAAACACTCCTGCTGGAACTGTTGATATTGGTAGTGATTCGTATTCGTTGCGTGTAAATGGCGAGTTTAAAGATGCTACGGAACTCAATAAAATTATTGTTGGTTCGTCGGGTGGTAAAACTATATTTTTGTCGGATGTAGCCAATGTAAACGATGCTGTTGAAGAACGAATGCAAGAAAGCTTTACGAATGGAAAGCAAGGTGCTACCATCGTAGTTCAGAAACAATCGGGGTCAAATACAGTAAAAATTGCGGAGGAAGTACTTAAAGCATTACCCGAGATAAAAAAATCACTGCCCGCCGACATAAAATTAGATGTCATTATTGACACATCGGATAGTATTAAACAAACCATCAGCGGATTAACAGAAACGGTGCTCTATGCATTTTTATTTGTTATACTTGTAGTTTTGGCGTTTTTAGGACGCTGGAGAGCCACATTAATTATCATCCTTACCATTCCAATTTCTCTTATTGCAGCCTTTATTTATTTAGGTGGAACGGGAGGAAGTTTGAACATTATATCGCTCAGCGCACTTTCTGTCGCTATTGGTATGGTGGTTGACGATGCCATTGTAGTGCTCGAAAACATTACAACGCACATAGAAAGAGGCAGCAGACCTACAAGTGCAGCGATACATGGAACAAACGAAGTTGCAGTTTCGGTAATTGCGTCAACACTTACACTTATTGCTGTATTTTTCCCACTTACGCTTATTACTGGTATGGCAGGTGTAATGTTTGTGCAATTAGGTTGGATGGTTACAATAATTATGACCGTATCAACCATTTGTGCGCTAACCCTCACACCCATGCTTAGTTCGCAGATATTACGTTTAAATCCAAAACGCAGTAAAGCATTCGAAATTGTATATTTACCTATTCAGCGCACGCTAGATTCGTTGGACAACAACTACGCAAAATTTGTAAACTGGGCAGTACGCAACCGTAAAAAAATGGTTCTTTTTGCCACTTTGTTCTTCTTTGTGAGTTTAATTCCAATAGGATTTATTGGTACAGAATTTATTCCAGCTCAAGACAATAGCCGCATAGGTATAACTGTGGAATTACCAGTAGGAACAAAAATGGAAATTACCAAAAAAACAGCAAAATCACTGAAAGAATTTTGGCAAAAAAAATATCCCGAAATTGACATGATTAATTATAATGTAGGTCAAGCTTCGAGTTCAAATGTGTGGGGGTCTTTACAAAACAATGCATCGAATATTATATCGATGACAGTGAGAATGGTAGATATTGACAAACGCGATCGCTCCATGTTTGCCATTTCGGACAGTATTCGTGCCGATTTGGACAATATGCCCGAAGTTCGCAAATCGAATGTAATGGCAGGTGGCGGAATGAGTATGATGGGAGGTCAATCGTCACTCGATGTGGATGTGTATGGCTACGATTTTGACCAGACTGATAAAATTGCCAAAGAACTTTCGAGTAGAATTGCTAAAATACCTGGTTTGGTAAACGTAAAAGTCAGTCGTGGTGATTATACGCCGGAGTATCAAGTAGAATTTGATAGGGAAAAATTAGCACTGAACGGTTTAAATATCAGTACCGCATCTAATTTCCTTCGTAATCGTATCAACGGACTCACAGCATCACTTTTCCGCGAAGATGGCGAAGAATACACTATTCGTGTGGTTTATGGGCCTGAGTATCGCGAGTCGATTGAGGCAATAGAAAACATTCTGATTTACAATCAACAAGGACAAGGCGTGCGCTTGAAAGATTTGGGTAAGGTAGTTGAGAAATTTACTCCACCAACTATTGAGCGTAAAAACAGACAACGATTAGTTACTGTAGCTTCAACTGTTTCGGGAACAACAATCGACGTGGCTGTGGCGGCAATTAATGCCGAGATTAAACAAATGGCAATTCCTTCGGATATTTACCTCGAAGTAGGCGGAACGTACAAAGATCAACAGGAATCGTTCGGCGATTTATTTTTACTATTGCTGATAATTATCTTGTTAGTATTTATAGTAATGGCATCGCAATTCGAATCGCTCACCTATCCATTTATCATTATGTTCTCAGTACCGTTTGGAATTTCGGGTGTTATTCTTGCATTAGCTATTACTGGCAATACGCTGAATATGATGTCGTTTGTGGGCTTGATTATGCTTGTAGGTATAGTTGTGAAAAACGGAATTGTGCTGGTAGATTATATCAACCTGAACCGTGAACGCGGATTAGGAATTATACATGCTGTGGTAACGGGTGGAAAATCGCGACTTCGACCGGTATTAATGACAACTTTAACCACTATATTGGGTATGGTTCCTATGGCTGTAAGTAATGCACAGGGAGCTGAAATGTGGAAATCGATGGCTGTAACCGTAATTGGTGGTCTTACAGTTTCAACCATATTAACGCTGGTTATTGTGCCTACTATTTACGCCATTTTTGCTGGTAACGGAGTAAAACGGAGTCGTAAAAAAATGCGCAGAATGTATGTAAAAGAATTGATGTGATAATGTGATGATATGTTGATTTGGTGATAAAAGAAAAGGAGATAAGATATAATAGGCTCTTTTTAAAAAAAATGAATATAAATTAAAACTTCTCTCTATCCGAGTTCCTATCCCCCTTTAGGGGTTAGGGGCAGAGTTAGGGGCTTAAAACAAAAAAACAATGAAAGCAGTATTTATAGCCTTCGACCAGGCCTATTACGAACAAATACTTTCGATACTAAATTATGCACATATAAAAGGGTTTACGCGTTGGGAAGAAGTACAAGGACGCGGAAGTGTATCGGGCGAACCTCATTTCGGAACACACGCCTGGCCTTCGCTAAATTCATCTATTCTCACTGTAATTGACGATGCCAAAGTGAAACCACTTCTTGAAAAATTAAAAGCACTAGATGCCACTTCCGACCTTATGGGGCTAAGAGCATTTGTATGGAATATAGAGGATGGGATATAGTAAGAAGTTAAGTAATTACGCTGAACTAAATAGGCTTAATTTTGCTTAGCTTACCGAAACTAAAAAATGAAATTAGTTCACCATAAAAGGAATTCAAAATTACCCAACTGCGGACAACCAACCCTAAAAGTGAAAGAGGATGATGTTAAAAATCAAGCAATAGACAGTAAAAATATATCGTCGAAAAAAGCGAAATGGCAAGTTTGCGTGAACGAAAACTGAGAAGAGGTTGTCTCAAAAGAAAGATGAACGCAAATCCCGCAAAAAAAGACTTTTGATACAGCCTCAATTATCCATTGGGCAAAAGCTGTTCAGGGGTATTTATATATACATTCGAAGAAATAAAAAATCAGACCTATTCTCACGAACAAGTCTGATTATCGTTTTTTAAAAACATCGAAAAAACTATTCGATAAAACGAATCTTACCGAACAGTAAGTTTTTAGTTATTAAGCAATACCCAAGTAAGTTAATAAAAAGAATGCTGAAAAGTGAATCTGTTCAGCATTCCGAAATATATTTTGTTTACAAATTAGAAGTTTGTAAAACCTGTCCAACCAAATACTGAAGTATTTGCTCCCGTATTAGCAGTATTTACGGTAATATTTGCTGCATCAGGATTAGTTACAGTAGTACTTGTTGCACCAACAACTTTGTAGTCAATTTTTGAAGAGGCGTTTCCATTTCCTGCACCATCAACTAAATCAATAATATCTTTAATATTAGTACCTTCACCTTTGATTAAAATATTCGTAATTTCAGCTGTAGCACCACGACGAAGTTTAATAGCATCATGCATCTGGAATGTTGACTTGTTTAGAACAGTGATGTTTTTAAATTTAAAATTCGACTGATTGATATCACCAGGAGTTTTGCCATCAAGGTTACCATCAAGCTCAAGACCGCGTGGGTCACTTTCGTTACTTGCATATCCTGCTTCCCAAATACCAAAAGCATTATCCATTGTACCTTTCCAGCCTTGAGTAGCATCAAACATATCGTCGTCTGAATTTACAACCAATAAGTTTTTTACACTTACCGATCCACCGAAAAACTCAACTCCATCATCAGCAGCAGATACAATATAAACGTTTTCAATTTTGGTGCCACTGCCAACTCCGTTAAGAGTAAGCCCATTATGTTCAACATCAGCCGAAGATTTAGCTCCTGTATATAACACTTTCAGGTATGTAATTTCACCTGAGTTGTCATTATCAACACTTCCACCATAAATAGCTGCAGGTTGAATTTCGGTAGTGCTGGTAGTCACTTTACCTGTTGCACCTGAAAGTATAGCTTTACCGTTAATAACCAAACCTCCCCAATCACCCGATTTAGGAGTAGCTTCGGCAGAAGTTAAAGTTACAGGTTTTTCGGCAGTACCATTAATAAATATCTGTCCTCCCATTTCAACAAGAATATACTTGTTAAAACCTTTTTTTGCTTTGATTACAGTACCAGCAGGGATTCTGAGTTTACCTCCATTAACCACATGCAAAGGACCGTTTAAAATGTATTCAACACTAGCGTTAAGTGTAGAATCGTTTTCGATGTCACCGCTCAAAATATTGTCTACTTTGGCTTCTACTTCGACTTTATCGTCACAAGATACAAAAACAAAAGCCAAAATGGCTAAACTTAAAAAAAATGCTTTCATCATTTAAATTGTTTTAATTGAAAATTGTTTTAATTGAAAATTGTTTTAATTGAAAATTGTTTATTGTTATTATTTAAAAATTAATTTACTGTATAAAAAAATTATAATTTATAGGTTATACTTAAATCGAAATTTATTCCTTTTTTGTAACTACGTATAATAGCTGAAGGAACATTTTCATCAGAGCCTTTTCTTATTTGCGTAAATGCAGGATCTAACAAATTCATTACTTTTAAACCAATTCCAAGTTTATTGTTTAAAGTAAAGCTATTGACGAAATCGAGAGTTGTTATACTTTCTTCTATTAAGTTATTAAATCCACGTGTACCAATTGTATGGATTTTATCACCCAAATAGTTTACTATCAATGCCGAATTCATTTTAAAAGTTTCTGACACCAAACTATAAGTAAGGTCGGCATTAACAATATAAGGTGAAGCACCTTCCATACCAGAATTTACATTTTGAACAAATAAATTTTCATCTAGCCCGTAATGTTTTGTATAAATATAGGATGCATTTACGCCAAAATTAAGACTATGTATATTTGAAATAGCTAGTACTTTTTTTCTGAGTTCAAGTTCAACACCGGCAGCAGTAGCATAATCACCAATATTACTAAATGTCTTAATCCCCGCCGAATTTGCCATATCAAGCCTGGCAATTGGATTTAAAATATATTTATAAAACCCGGTAACTGTGAGATATTCGCTACCTGAAATATAAAAATCCCATTTTAAATCAGTATTGTAATTTGTTGATGTCTGTAATTCGGGATTACCAACTTCATACCCATCAAAACCTTCTCTTACGAATGGAGAAATCTCAATATCTTGGGGCAAAGTGAATGTACGACTAGCACCAAAACGAAAGTGATTGTTACTATTTAATTCATATTTTAAGTTGAAACTGGGCGAAAAGAACAAGTCCTCGATGGTATTTGTTCCCGTCACCGACCCATTGCTTACTTCATAATCAATTTTCACATTAACATAATCTGCTCTAAAACCAGCATTTAAGGTAAACGAACTTCCAAATTGATAAATAAGGTCAGCATAGCCACTATGCATATTGCGAAATACACTATATGTGTCATTAAAATGTTCTATTTCAAAAAGATTATTAGACAAATTGTTCTGGTTAAAGTGATTATCAAGATCAACATTTCTCCAATTTTCGAAAACTGGTAATTCAGAGAGTTTAAATTTATTCCAAGTATGGTTGTACATTGGTGCCAGAAACTCCTTATTACTTATCCTTGCATCATATCCAACTTCAATGAGCGAGTTATTTTTACTATCGGCTGATAATTTATATTGTAGGTTTACCTTAGGTACAACCGATAAATCAGACAGTTCGGTACTAAATCTACGACTTCTGTTTTCGCCATGGTGAAAACTTACCTTATCGTTACCCATTGACGGAAATCTGAAAATTTTGCGATCAGGCTCGTTGCCCGAGATATAATTAACTGCTGCTCCAGCATAGTATTTCAATCTCTCCGACAAATTACCATTGGCTGACAATTGATTAACCAACAATGTATTATCAATTGCTTGTTGCCATCTTATTAAGCCTTCAGAATTAAACTCCTCTGCTACTTGAAATGTTTCAACATGCTTGCCATATCTATCTGAATGATTTGTATTTCCACTGTGTATGTACAAAACACTGTAATCCAACTTTACATTTGTGAAGTTTAAATCAAGATTTCCCAATAATAGATGTGAAGTACTTCTTTGTGATTTTGTATAAGTCATATCTACGGCAGGGTTAGTTGCATTGCTCGCAGTAATTTCGCGCAAAACACCTTCTTCGTATCTGTATTTGTTATCCAACGACCCAGCTACAAAAAAACTATGTTTATCCAAAAATTTCATACCACCCGAAAATGAGACACTGTAATTATAAGGATTGTTGACTTTTACTGGATTCAATGAATTATTAAATGAATAGTCGGTAGCGAATTTATCTAATGGGCCTAAAGATGCTGGAGAATATCCAAAACCGTTCATGCCATCAGGTAGAAATAAGCTTTGACCAATTGTAGCATTATTTAACGACGAAGAAAGGCCAAATTCTAATTCACTATTACCAACAAGTTCTTTAGAATTAATATCTATGACTGCACCGCCCACATCACTGGTCATTGAGGAAGTGAATACTTTGTTAACTCCAATAGACTGAATAATATTATTAGCAAAAAAATCCAGAGCAATATTCTTATAGGATGGATCTTCAGATGGTAATATAAAACCATTTAATTTTGTAACATTATAACGGTCGCCCAAACCACGAACGAATACATTTTTCACTCCTTCTTGTTTCGAAATGCCCGATATTTTACTAACTGCTCCTTCTGCATCACTTATCCCTTTTCGAGAAAGCTCTTGAGCTCCAATTGATTGTGTTGCAATAAGCGATTTTTTCTGTTCCATGAGCAACATTGCTTCTGTTTCCATGTTCTTTTTCGCTGTTACAACAACGTCTTGTATTACTTGTGAAGTCGATTTTAATTTTACATTAAGTACAAGTTCTGAGTTTTTAGTTACAGTTACTTTTTTTATGGTTTTATCGTACGATATAAAAGAAAAAACTATATCGTAGATGCCTTCCGGAATATTTTTTAATTCATAATTACCATCAAAATCAGTAACTGTACCTATTGTTGTACCTTGTAATAAAATATTGCAACCAATTACACTTTCGCCATTGTCGGCATCAGTAACAACCCCTTTAATTGAATTTTGAGAATAAAGCAGTACACTTAACTGCATGAATACCAATACTGTAAAAATTCTTTGAACCACGATGTTTTTTTTTGAAATTATATAGCAAAAATATCGCTCTGAGATTAAATACCTATTAAAGCGGTGTGAAGTAGATGTGAAGAGATGGTTGCAATAAAATGTCAATTGTATTTCATATGTATTACATATTTAAGCAAAGAACATCTAACTCACTGACTATAAACAAAAAAAGAGATTGCCAATAATCATTAGCAATCTCTTTTATTCTTTGAATATTACTGTTAATGCTTAATAACTTTTGTAGATATTACTTTATCCGATTGTAAAACCTGAATAAAATAAGCTCCATTGGAAATTGCGGGTATAGAAACTATTGCTTTTCCATTACTAAAATCAGCAGTTCTATTCATTATTACTTTGCCAGATACATTCAATATTTTCACAGTAGCCTGACCTTTAATGCTGTTGGCATTTAACATCATGTTTCTATCAGAAATTGATGCTATCAACTCTTTATTGGTAAATAATGAAGAATATTCAGCGGCGTCAACTGCAGTAGTTACATCCGGTGCTTTACTCCATATTGTTTTAATCATTATAGCTGCATCGGTATTGTCAATGTAATATTCACGTTTAGTATCATAACAACTAGCTAAGTTTTTTACTAATTCGGCATTGGCACCCTTAGCATAAAATGGAACCAACATATTGGTGTGATTACCAGAATAGAATTTCATTCCAGGCATATTACCAGCGCCATTATCCTGAATAGTAGCAGTTCCAAGATCTTGTACAGATTCACCACTGATATAACCTGTTTCGTGGTCGCCTGTAACAATTAGTAAAGTTTCTGACCAATTGCTATTTGCTTCTACCCATGCAATAACAGCTTCTACAGATCTGTTGAAGTCCATTTGTTCTTCGATAATACGTCCTTTTTGATTAGCATGTCCAGCCCAATCCACAGCACCACCTTCTATCATTACAAAAAAACCATTGTTATTTTTTCCAAGAACATTTAATGCTGCTTTTGACATATCCACAAGTGTTGGTACAGCTGTGTTCATATCAGCAAAATTCACCATTTGAACATCTGTTCCTGTACGTGACTGTTGAATAGTTGTACCAGCCTTAGCAACCATACAAAGTTTATCAGGAACATTTGTCCCATTTGCAATTTCAACGGTACGTGCTTTGTCGTCGGTAAAATACCAATTGTTCAATGTTCCTGCTTTCAGTGAGTTCCATGTAGTTTCACCACCAACGAATTTGTAATCTTTAGTTAAACGAACTGTAGCATTATCATTATATTCAGGGTGGCCAGCTCCAATAACCACATCCAAATTGCTCGATAACATTTCATTTGCTATTTCAGCATAATTGTTACGGCTCTGATTGTGAGCAGCTCCAAAGGCAGCCGGTGTTGCATGCGAAAATTGTACAGACGAAACTACTCCGGCAGCTTTTCCTTTGTCTTTTGCTATTTCAGCCAAAGTTTTAACGCTTAGCAGGTGGTTGTCTTTATTGATGGATCCATCATACACTTTCACACCACCGCCCATAGCAGTAGCAGCTGGTGCCGAATCGGTATATCCAAAATTTACATAGTTCACATCGCTCCACGCTTTTCCAGCGTTATAGGAAGTGTAATATTGAGCTATGTCGGTACTTCCTTTAGTACCCATACCATGGAAAGTACTCATGTACACATTAACAGGAAAACTCTCGAAAGACTGTGATTTGCCTTCGTAATAATTAGTAGCTGTAATTGCGTTTTTACCCCAACCATCGCTAATCATATAAATCACATTTTTGATAGGATTAGTGGCAGGTATATCTCTCCAAAGTGTGAAAAATGTTTTAGCTACATCTGTGTTGTCAACAAAATATCCAACAATAGGATCTTCGCGGTCGGCATATATCGAAAACATTTCAGCACCAGCACCTTTAGCGTAAAGTGGAATTAGCATATTGGTGTGATTGACTGAATTGTATTGCATACCAGGTACATTTCCTATTCCATTGTTAAAGATAGGATTTGTTGTAGGTTTATTGTCATTCGCATTTGGTCCTAAAAGGTACCCACATTCATGATCCGAAGTTACTATAACAAGATTATCTTCCCAACCACCATTTTTTTCAACCCAACTAACAATTGAATCAATCGTGTTGTTGAAGTCAATTTGCTCTTCAATCATTCGACCTTTTTGGTTGGCATGATTTGCCCAGTCGATAGCACCACCTTCAATCATTACAACAAAACCATTGCTGTTCTTTTTCAAAACATTAATTGCAGCTAACGATAATTCAGGAAGGCGATTAACGTCTCTGTTAAATACATCAGCATAAGGCACTTGAGCGTTCACCACAGTACGAGATTGTTGTAATGTAGAAGCAACACGCGATACGGCTACCAAACGATCAGGTACATTAATACCTTTGCTGATCTCAGCCAAACGCGTAGAGTCATCAGTAAAATACCAATTACTCAAAGTACCTGCTTTTAGGGCATTCCAAGTAGTTTCGCCACCTACGAATTTAAATTCTTTATTTGTTGAACGGGGTTGTGCATTGTCATTGTACTCAGGGTGTCCTGCTCCAATAATAACATCCGTTGTGCTGTTTAGCATTTCATTTGCAATGGCAGCGTAATTATTTCGGCTTGTGTTGTGTGCCAGATGTCCTGCTGGAGTAGCATGCGAAAACTGAACAGAACTTACCACACCTGTTGCTTTGCCTTTTGTTTTGGCAAAAGTCATAAAATGCTCCAAGTTTTGACTCTTCATGTCTACACCAAGAGATCCATCGTATGATTTCTTTCCGGTTGAAAGAGCTGTGGCAGCAGGTGCAGAATCGGTATATTTACCTACTGTGCGCACCCATTCAAAGTCAATCCAAGCTGAATCGGAGCGATATTCCTGACTTGCAGTGCCATTGTAAGTTGAGCACGCATACTTTACAGGAAATTTCTGATAACTTACATTTCCATCTACACCTTCTTTGTAGAAGTTAGTCGCAGTTACTGTGTTGTAACTCATACCATCACCGATAAGAAAGATGATGTTTTTTGGAGATTTGATTTCTGCATTGGTTGTCATACAGATAAATACAAGTGCCAATGACACTAAAAAAGCTTTTGATTTTTGGGCCAAAGCTACTGGCCTAAGTAATCTTGTTTTCATTTTACCTTAAATTTGTTTTATGTGAATAACTAATTCAAGGGCAAAGTTAGAACTACTCTATTTTGTAAAAGCTACATGCAAATTAAGTTTAGAATAAGACTCTATTAAGGAAATATTACAGTAATATAACTGTAATATAGCAACATAGAATCTTAACAACATCCACCAACATATTCATTGCTCTGTATTTAGTCTGAAATATTGTTTACATCATAAACATGTCATTTTAAACATAATTCTAAGATTTTTGGCATATAAAAAGCCGTTACAAACATTATTCGTAACGGCTTATAGTTTTTTTTAAATCTATTTGAAATTTTCAGACTTTACTTTGACCTAGTATAGGTATATATACTTTCGCCGTTTTTGTTCATAAAATTCAACGTGAATTTGTTTGACTCAACCGAACAAACAGCAAATCCCGATAGGTCGCTGCAAAACTGCGTACCATCAATTTTTTCCACCTTGCGCGAAAGCGAAGCCGAACTATTGGTAATATAATCAACTGGCGAATCGGGCATTTTTATGTGCTGAAAGTTGTGAATATGACCGTTGAAGTAAAAATCAACTTTATGCTTACGCAAAATAGGATCAACCCTTTTCTGCATATCAAGCCTTTCGCTCTCATCTTTTTTGGTATAAGCATATACAGGATGATGTCCGATAACAATTTTCCAGGTTTCCTTCGAAACAGAAAGCACACTATCGATAAACTGAAGTTGAGCTACATCATTTTGTTTTACTGCATCCGGATAATCAATTTGTTCATCGCGGTATTTCTGGATTAGCGGTGCTGTGTCGATAAAAACCAATCGCATGGTGGTGCTATCGTCAACTTCCTTCACCATAGTATAATAGCGCGATGGCATAATCCAACGGCGACTTATTTTACTATAATCCAAACAGGCTTGTGTATTGCCGCGATATTCGTGATTACCAAGTATGGCATACCAATCGAGCATTAACTCAGGGTGATCGTAAATCAATTCGTAATTTGTCATCCAAAGTGGATCGGTAACACTTGCCACACCATTAAAATGATGAATATCGCCAGCAGCTGCCACAAATTCAATATCGTGATGATGCGCAAATATTCCCATGGATTGAGCAATAGTTTTTTGGTCGTAAAATCCATTGCGACCTAAATCGTTGGCTACAATAAAATTATAATCGGTAAAGCCAAGTTTTGATTCGTCTTGATTTTTTGTATCACACGACAGAAATACAGCAGCTATGAGAATCAGAGAGAGAAGTTGTTTTAGTTTCATACTTTTAATAGTTTATTTATGCTATAATACCTAACAGGTTTTTTGAAACCTGTTAGGTATAAATATAACCTGATTATCAATTATTAAGTTCTAATTCAGAAATAAATTAATCTTATTTTGCTCCGAAAGCACCAAAATAAGCAGCAGGCGCTGGCGATTTGTAGGTAACACCTTCGATAGTTAAACCAGTTGTTCCAAAATGACGTGTAAAATCGGTCTTTCCACCTGTAAGTGCAGGTGAACCAGCACCCAAACGGAAATCCCAAGCTGAATTGTATGTCTGAGGTGTATTACCACTTTTGGTTGTACCTGCATTGATATCAACAGTAGTTTGAATTGTAAAATTCGAGAAAAGTGGATTGTTACCACCAGCCGTGGTGCTCACTTTATCGCTTGTGCCTACCAACTGCCCGTTCTTTTCGTCAGCTTTATATTGATCAACTCCAGTTTGGGTAGAAGCAAAATAATAATTTGGAGTAATTACAGTACGAACATCCTCGGGAGCTTTGGCATCGCGCTTGGCAGCCCAACGACAATCAGCAACTAAGTTGTTATAAAGTTCGGCATGTACGTTGGTTTCCAACCAAATAGAACCACCTTTTACTTTTGGACGTCTCCAGCCACTATTAACCACTGTATTGTTATAAACGATAATATGTGCTTGAGGCTCAAGTGCCCCGCTGTTAGAAAGTTTAAAACCATTTGAATTGGCATCGTAAATTAAATTGTTTGCAACGTCAGCCAAACAGCCTGATTTGTAGTTAACAGCTTCACCGCCATCAAATCCGTTGACAATAAATTTATTATTCATTACAATTGATTTGCCACCTGTAATATAAACATGATCTTCGGCATTGTTGTAGAATGTTGAATTCTGGATAACAAATTGACCAGCGATATTACAAAAGTGAAATGCAGGAACACCTTCGCCTGTTTCAGTTTTAAACAACTGATTTTGAAACGAAGCTGATTGTTCAGTTGTTTGAGCACCACCATACTCAACTGTTACATAGTCAAGCAGCACCTCTTTCGATTCGTAACCACAAATAATTCCACCCCAATAGCGATTGAAACGTTGTTTTTCGCTACGATATTGTGGTGCTACAGTAAATTTAATTGGTTTTTCGGCAGTACCATAGCAGTAAAGATTTCCCAACACAACAATTTCAGGGCGCACAAGAGTGTCGTCCATAGTTACAGTAACACCTGGTTCGATATAAAGCGATTTGCCCACCGGAACAATCACATGATTATTGATAGTGGTGTCGTTTTTCCACACAATAGAGCCTGCTGGGTACACTTTTTCAGTTTCATCCTCTTTCGGATCGCATGACGTAAATGCTACTAAAAGTAACATGGAAGCAAAAATTAAACTTAGCTTTTTCATTTTGATTTTTTTTGATATTTGTTTATTGATACTATTTTACAATTTATAACGTATTCCGACCAAAAACGATGACTGATAATACTCTCTGCGAATAAGCGTTTCGCCATTTCCAGGAGTTTGGTTTGCAAACTGATCGTTGTAGGAATTTTGAGTTTTTAAAAATTCAATTTTAGGTGTATTTAACAAGTTATTTGCTTTTGCAAAAATGGAAAAACCTGAATTGAATTTCTTTTCAGCTGATAAATCTAACTGAACTGCTCCTTTTTCCCAATAGTCCGAGTCGAGAAACCTTGATACAATGACTATTTTATCGCCGGTATACGAAGCAGCCAATTGAGCATCCCAGCCGTGATTAGGATCTTTGAACAGCAGCGAGATGTTTCCGACATGAGAAGCTTGCCCTACCAACGGACGAGTTTGGTCTTTCGTGTAAGTCTTCGTATTACCAAAATCATCTTTTCCATAATATATTTTTGATGTGGTAATAGCAGAATTGGTGTAAGTATAGTTTGCCTTTACACCAAATACACGAATGTATTTGATATAATCAATTTCGAAACCAAGATTTTGACCTTTACCAAGATTCTGCAATCCATATCCCGATTGCCGCTGATTGACAGAGAAATAAGCAAATTCTATCGGTTCGGAAAGGCTTTTAAAGAAAGCACCAATCAGAATCTGATCTACTGGTTTTGGAAAAAATTCCCAACGCAAGTCAAAATTATCATTCAGCGAGCGTTTCAAGTTTTTATTTCCATATTCCGTATACTCCTCTTCTACCACTTGGTAAGGCACTAACTCGTAAAATCCTGGACGATTGAGCGAACGGTAATAACTTGCTCTCCAGTTCACTTTATCGGTAGGTGTGAATTTCAGTTGTACATTAGGCAATAAATCGACATATTCCTGATTTCTATCTGCCGGCTCGCCTGCATTCGGGTAATACATGTGATAACCTTGATTGGTATATTCGGCTCGAACACCTGCAATGACCTCGATATTATTGCGGTTCAATTGCGATTGCAAAAATCCAGCACCAATCATTTCGGTAGCTCCAAAAGTTAGCGGACCTACACTTGCTCTAGGAGTACCTACTTTCCAATTTATTTGGTCGAAAGTGTCGAAAGCTTGGTTGGTATCAATGGGTTTAAGTGTATATTTTACAAAAGAGTTCTCACGGTGCTTCGAATGAAACAAGCCACCCACTTGAAATTTGAATTTGCCAATATTTGATGTTAAGTCGTATTCTGCTTTTGTAATTCCAGATATATTATTATCAGAGTTATGCTCCCATAGGCGTTGTGAGCCATCGCCATCGAGGTTAATATTGTCAACAAAGTTTTGTCGCAAATTATCTAAATTAATATACATCTGATCTGGGCGTTGTAGCCCTGCTTGCGAATAAACAGCAGTCCAGTTGAGCTTTAATTTATTAAAAGTGTGTTCGCCCTGCAAGGTGGTAGCAAAAATTTGTTGATTAGTGGTTCGCATACGTGTTTGGTACGACAAATCAAAATCTCCTTTTTGAGGATCATAAAACAATTTGAAATTTGTCGAAGTAGTTTGTCGCACTTGTGCTACTTCGTTGGCAACTAAAAAGTTGTACCATTCCACTTTGTGGTTTTTAGAAAACACATAGTCCAATTTAGCATGTACTCCGTATTGAATTTGGTTTTCGGAATATTCACGCTCTTCTATTTCAGTAAGTCTTAGTGTGCTTTCTGTTTGCAACATTTCGTCTTTATAAAAAACGCTATTTGTTCCTTTATTTATATTTTGGTAGTTTGCAGCTACAATAAAACCAATTTTTTTATGGAATAATCTATTTCCAATCGAAATACCGGCAATCATGTTTGGTAAAGGTTGTGACTTTGTAGTTGCATATACACCATTTCCAAAATCAGCCATTGTAGCCGAGTGGGTACTTCCATATTGCTCGTAAGGCGATTGTGGTATTACATTTATTTTGTCGAATCCTGTAAATGCTCTATCGAAAAACATCGTACTGTAACCAACGGAGGCATTAGCACGTATAGAAAGAGCACCAGGGGCATCTTTCATAACCATATTCACAGCACCACCCGTGGCGTCGCCTTCCATTTCGGCATTACGGGTTTTGCTTACTTCGAGTCTATCTAATAGTTCGCTGGGGAAAATATTTAAAGGAACATAGCGTTGTTTGTTATTGGGACTCGATATTTTTACGCCGTTTACAAGCGTTATATTGTAGCGTTTATCCATACCGCGCAAAACGGCATATTCAGCTTCACCAGAACTGTTTCGCTCTAAAGTTACACCCGATATTCGACCCAAAACATTAGCGACTGTAAGATCGGGCGAGATTTCGATGCTCCTCGCTCCTACTATATTCAAAATATTCGACGAAAGCCGTTCTACAGAGCGTAAACTGGCATCGGATGTTTTATTTGCAGCAACTACAATCACGTCAGTTAATTCGTTTTCGTAGGAAACAAGTTCTAAAACTATTTTTTGAGATACGGCAATTGGAATTTGAATCGTTTGTTCAATCGTTTTATAACTTATATAGCTGCATACCAACGAAACTTTGCCGATTGGAATATTCTTCAACACAAAAGAGCCATCAAGACCAGTGGTAGTGCCAACTGACTTATTGTTCTTCAAAAACACACTTGCTCCGATTAATGATTCGCCCGTTTGTGCATCGCGCACAATTCCTTCGATGTTTATTGAATTTACGGTACTAATAAGAAATAAAAAAGAGGAGATAACAAAAATTCTAATCATTACAACTTTGTATTGTTTTATTTTACGGCTGCAAAATTAGGTAACGCACATTTCATTTGTAAATCATAGTTATTACATTAATTGCATTATCTATTTCATTAGCATGAATATATTGTTTCATATTTACAACAAAAACAAGGGTCGATTTTTGGGTATGTTTTAAAATTAACACGATTAGCTTTTGAACCAAGCTGATGGTTTAATTGTTAAGCATGAAACATAAAATAATAATACATTATATACACATGAAAGGAATTCAGATATGCCCAACTTGCGGCCAACCCACATTAAAAGTAAAACAAGAAACGGTAGAAAGCCTAGCAAAAGAGCCTTCGAATATAAGTAGTGAAAAAGGCAAATGGCAGGTTTGTGTAGGCGAAAATTGCGATACTGTTTATAT